>JAOAAJ010000010.1 GCA_026418935.1 Caloramator sp.
TTTTTATATATAATAATGTTCCTCCCCCTGCACAACCCACATGTAAAACATTTATATTATTTTGATTATTATCCTCAATGATTATATCTACTATTTCTCTCTTAATCTCTGCAATATAGTATGGATCAAATCCCCATTTATTAATAAATTTATTTCTGTTATCAATTAATAGTTTTTCATATTTATCAGAATTTTTTCTAAATGAAGCACTTCCAAAGTGATGAACAAAAGTATCTTTACATAAATATAGCCTATATCCTGCTTTTCTAATTCTAAAGCTATAATCGTCATCCTCAAAATTTCCCGGTGTAAATATTTCATCTAATAAACCAATTTTATCTATAACTTCTCTTTTTACTAACATACAATATCCAACTAATCTTAATCTTTCCTCCCATTTATCTTTATCACTAATGTTATAATTTTGTGCAAATTCAATCATCTCATTTAAATTTTTATAATTTACAGATATCATCTGATAATTAGAACAACTATTAGTTACTGCCCCTACTGCACCAATAACTTCATTGCTATATAAACATTTTCTTAAATTATCTAACCAATTAGGTGTAACTATTACATCATTATTGAGAAGCAAAATATCATTATTTTTTTGCGCTATTTTTATTCCTTGATTACATCCCTTTGGAAAACCCATATTTTCACTATTTAAAATAATTTTTAAATCTTGTTGATTTTTTAACCACTCAGCTGTTCCATCTGTCGAATTATTGTCAACTACAATTATTTCATAAGTATTTTTAGATGTAAATTTTCTTATACTTTCTATGCATAATTTTGTATAATCTAAATTATTATATGTAAGTATTATTATACTTGTATTAGGATACATTGATTTTAAATTTGATTTTTCAATTTCTTTAATCAAGTCTAATATATCTTTATCTTTATCTTTTAAATTGTTTAAATATGTTAATGCTAAATCTAATTCTCCTAGTAAACATAAAACATAAGATAAATTATATATAGTATCTCTATGTTGATTATTTAATTCATAAGACTTATTTAATAAAGGTATAACATAATCATATAATTCATTATTATATAAATAAACAGCTATATCATTTAAGACCCTATTTTTATCTTCTACTTGACTAATTAAAACAGAATTAATAATATCATCTTCATTTATTTTACCAAGCTGTATCAATTTTTTAATCTGTAATAAATTCTCTTCAAAACTTATATTTTTACCTATATCTTCAATTAAGTTTAATAATAAATTGTACATAAAATCCTCCTATAATTACTGACTCTTTTTCATTGAATTAATAATTCTCAATCTATTTTTAGCCAATTCATAGTCTTGACATTTTATGTAATACTTTTTTGCCTCTTCCAAAAAACCTAAACATTCATAAATAACACCTAAATTATAAAAGGCCAAATATGAATTTGTTCCTTCTATATTACCTTCACCTAGTTGCGTTGCTTTGTTGAAATATTTTATTGATAAGTCTATTAATCCATTGTTCATATATATTAAACCAAGTAAAAAATTAAAATCCGATGAATAAAAATAATATTTTTCATACTTTGCAATTTCTAAAACTTCTTTATATCTACCTAAATTTAGCATAGCATAACCATAGGTTTCTATTAAATCTTCTACATATTCAAATGAATAATTATCTATCAAATATAAAGCCTTTTCAAATTCCATTACTGATAATTCATAATTTTTTGCCATATAATATGATTTACCCAATTGATAATGTAAATATGGGTCATTCATATTTTCTTCTAATGCTTTATTTAAAAGATTTATATTTCTTTGTAATTTATTACTTCTTTCAACAACCTCTTTTTGATAGCCTATATGTTCAACTGTTATATTTAGATCTATCATACTATAATTAAAATTTCCTTTATTTTTAACTTGTTCATGAATTATACCTTCATAATGATAATAATTTTTATTAAAAAATCTATTTATTCTTTCTATATATTTTTTTACACCTTTATCCTCAAAAATATTTATTCTCTTAATTCTACCTACACAATCTGTATGTTCATTAATAAAATTTAAAACACTTGCATTATCAAAATTAATAACTATCTCATCTGCATCAAGCACAAGTATCCAATCATTTTTTGCCTTACTTACGGAAAAATTTCTTGCCTTTGCAAAATCATTATCCCAAATATAATCAAAAATTTTATCAGTAAATTTCCTTGCAATTTTTTTTGTGTTATCTATAGAACCTGTATCAATGATTATAATTTCATCAACATAATTATTGATACTACTTAAACATTTTCTTAAATTATTTTCTTCATTTTTAACAATCATACATAAACTAATCATAAATATCACCTATAAACAATTAAAATTTGCATCCATTTTAATAATAAATGGATGCATCTAAATTTTTAAATAAACATATTTATCTTTTCTTTTATAATAGATTTTATATCTTCATTTTTACAATATTCATTTGCCAATTTATAAAAATGTAAAGAATCCTTTAATCTACTTTGATATTCTAATACATTTGCAATATTATATAAAGTTTCAAAATTTTTATCATCTAATATATAGGCATAAACTAAAAATTCTAGAGATTTATCTATATTATTTAAATTATATTCTACAACAGCATTTGCATTAAGAATATCTACATCATATTTTAATATTGAGTATAATTCTTTACATATTTTATTTGCATTTAATAAATCTCCATTAGCTACTAATTGTTCAACTGTTAACATCACATTATGTTTATATTCTCTAATCTCATCATTTACCATAGTATCATCTATATTTTTTCTTAAATAGTCTATCAAAATTTTATATTCTTCATAAGTTTTAACTATATTTTTTAAAATATTTATATACGCAATTTTATCTTTTTCATACACTCTCATACTTTTTATCAATCTATAAGCAATCAAATCATCTTCATCATCTATATATTTATAGCTGTTATTTTCAAGATTCACCTTATATATATAATTAAACTTAATTAATTTGTGCGATAAATACATGTGATAAACTTTAATATATTCTTCTTCTGGCAATATTTTATTTATTAATAATGCCTTCTCTATCTCACATATCAAAGATATTTTTTGTATATCCGACGTTAATATATTTTCCTTCAAATATAAAACCAAATTATTTACCACTTCGTAATCATTAACTAAATAGTTAATATACTGTATTTTATTTCTTTTAGATAAACTGATAATAGATTCTATATTATTCTTATCTAATTTAACCCTCTCTCCTAAAACTATTGCCTTCCAATTATAGTATTTAGCATAATCTATATCCTCTATACATTGCTCTTTATATTTATCTAAATCAAAAATTATATTTATAACATCTTTTATTTTTTTATTAATATTTAACAAAAAGTCTATTTCCTTAAATTTTATATCTGTCAAAGACATTATTTGTTTAACAGAAGAAATAATTATTTCTATTAATTGGTCATCTATTTCTCTATTTGCCAAAAAATTCTTTAATTGTTTACTTTCTTTTTCTATGACACAACTTGTAATATAAGCACTTAACAATGGTTGCTTATTTTTTTCATCTACTATTTCATTAAACAGTCTTAAAACATCTTTATATTTTTTTTCATTAAATTGTATTTTAATAATATTAGATATTACTTCATCTCTCCTAGCATAAGAAAAATTAGTTATGGAAAGTGTCCTATACTCCTCTGATTGCTCATAATTATCTCTAACATTCAAATATTCTTGATAATATTTTAATGCCTTATCACGAAAACCTAAATAATCATAAGAAATACCTAAAAGATAATAAAAATCTATATATCCTTTTTTTTCTTTTATAACCTCTTCACAAACACGTATAATCTCTTGAAAATCACTTATTTTTAAAAGCTCCTTTACATACTGATGATAAACATATAAATATCTATTTAAAGAGTTCTCCTCTTTTTTGCACAACCAATAAGCTCTTTTTATTGTATTTAATGCTTCAATATCCTTTTTCATCATTGAATAAGATTGGGTAATTTGAAATAAAGTATATATATCATCTGGATTCTCATTTAACTGCTTTTTCAGTAATTCTATATTTCTTTCATATTTATATATCATTAACTGGTAATCTTTGCTGTTATATCCGTAATGTTTAAATGTTGTATTTAACCTGTAAACTGGTGATTTAAACTGCAACTGTTCATGTACAATACCTGTATAATAAGTTTTTTTATCATTTTTAAACAATCTAACTAAAGTTCCAATAATATATCTACTTTCATCATCTGAATTCATATTCTTTATAAAAACAGCTGCTGAATTATATTTTTTATATAGGTTGTTTTTAAAAAAAGTTATAATTTCCTTTGGACTTTCTAATATCTCATCTCCATCAACCATTAAAATCCAAGAACCTTTACATTTATCTATCAATAAATTTCTCATATAAGCAAAATCATCTTTCCACTTCTCTTTATAAACCCTATCTGCATATCTTTTTGCAATATTTACTGAATTATCAGTAGAACCTGTATCTACTACTATTATTTCAGCAGGTATTTCTTTTTTTAACGGCAACAATGCCTGCAAACACTGTTCAATATACTTTTCTTCATTTTTTATCATAAGTGCTATACTAAGTAGCATTTTTTCCTCCTAAAATCATCAATAAATTTTAATCACCTTAAAAATAGAAGAGTAGAATATATTCTACTCTTCTATAAACTTATTATCTTAATAGTTGTAATACACCTTGTGGTTGTTGGTTAGCTTGTGCAAGCATTGCTTGAGCTGCTTGAGCAAGGATATTATTCTTGCTGAAGTTCATCATTTCCTTAGCCATATCTACATCTCTAATTCTTGATTCTGCTGCTTGTAGATTTTCAGCTGCGTTGTCAAGGTTCTTTATTGTATGTTCTAGTCTGTTTTGGAATGCACCAAGCTTTGCTCTTTCAGTTGATACCTTTTCAATTGCTGCATTTACAACACTTATTGCAGCTGTTGCATTAGCTGAAGTATCTACTTTATTTGCAACATTAGTTGTATCTACACCTAATGCTGTTGCATTCATTTGTGAGAATGTTATAGATACTACTTGATCTTTATTAGCACCTACTTGTAGAGTTACTGTTGTTGAAGCAGCACTAAATAGATTTTGAGTGTTGAATTCTGTTTGTTCTGCTATCTTGTTAATTTCTGCTGTTAATGCTGTTAATTCTTCTTTTATTGCTTCTCTATCCTTTGTTACATTTGTATCATTTGCTGCTTGTACAGTAAGTTCTCTCATTCTTTGAAGAATTGCATGAGTTTCTTGTAGAGCACCTTCTGCTGTTTGTATCATTGATATACCATCTTGAGCATTTCTTGAAGCTTGTTGTAAACCTCTTATTTGTCCTCTCATCTTTTCTGATATTGATAGACCTGCTGCATCGTCTCCTGCTCTGTTAATTCTTAGACCTGATGATAACTTTTCCATTGATTTACCAGCGTTTACAGTGTTGATCCCAAGTTGTCTGTGTGAGTTCATTGCATTAAGATTGTGATTGATTATCATTTTACATACCTCCCTGAATTTTTGTTTTTTGGCATCCTTGCCTTTTGTGTTTTTAAAACACTAATCTTTCGGCCGAAAGTTTTGTGTTTTATTTTCTACTTAATATTTCGTTTTGGTTTTTATAAACTTTAGGGGTTTTTAAAAAATTTTTTTGATTTTTTTGTTGTTTTTCTATTTATTTTTTCGATGGTTTTTATAAAAACTTTAGAGGAAAATGAAATTATTTTTTAATAAAATTAAGTCTTACCTATTATTATAATTGTTAGAATTTTGATATTTGTGTTTTGTTAAATTTCATTATTATAAAGTTTTATTACCATATTATGGACTTATTTTCTCTAAACTGCATTTTTTCGCCATCAAAAATACATATTTTTATTTTTTTCTTATTTTAATAATTGACTTAATTTTAAATATTCAGTAAAATGTATGTATACAACTTAACAATCATAGGAGGGATAAAATGAAAAAGCTTGGACTTGTTCCACGACTCATTATTGCAATCATACTTGGTATTTTAATCGGTAAGTTTACCTTCGAACCTGTAGTAAGACTACTTGCTACATTTAACGCTATCTTTGGTAGCTTCCTTGGCTTCTGTATACCTCTTATAATATTAGGCTTTGTTGTTGCAGGTATTGCAGACCTTGGACAAGGTGCTGGAAAGCTACTTGGACTTACAACAGCAATTGCATATGTATCAACTTTAATTGCTGGTTTCTTTGCATATTTTGTTGCAAAGTCCTTCTTCCCCCTATTTATTCACACTGCTGAAGTTTTAAGTGATGCTGGAAACCCAGAGGATAAGCTTCTTGCACCATTTTTCAAAATAGACATGCCTCCTGTTATGGGAGTTATGACAGCACTAATTTTAGCCTTCCTACTTGGACTTGGAATTGCAGCAATAAAGGAAAAAACGCTTTATAATATAGCAAGTGAATTCCAAGTAATAATGGAAAAGACAATAAGAAACGTTATAGTTCCACTTCTACCAGTTCATATTATGGGTATATTTGCTAATATGACTTATGCTGGTGAAGTTGGAAGAATTCTTAGCGTATTCTGGAAGGTATTCTTAATAATTATAGCAGCTCATATAATTATAATCCTTTTCCAATATACAGTTGCTTGTTCTGTAGGAAAGAAAAATATATTTACAACACTTAAGAAACAAATACCAGGTTACCTAACAGCTATAGGTACACAATCATCAGCTGCTACAATCCCAGTTAATCTACAATGTTCAGAAAATATGGGAGTATCAAAGGGAATAAGAGAATTCGTTGTTCCACTATGTGCAACAATACACCTTTCAGGAAGTACAATAACATTAACATCCTGTTCTATTGCAGTTATGATGCTAAACAATATGCCTGTTGAATTCTCAAAGATGGTTGGATTTATAGCTATGCTTGGTGTAACAATGGTTGCTGCACCAGGGGTTCCTGGTGGTGCAGTTATGGCGGTACTTGGAATACTTCAATCAATGCTTGGTTTCTCAGAGGCACAACTTGCACTTATGATAGCACTTTATATAACACAAGACAGCTTTGGAACTGCATGTAACGTATCAGGTGACAATGCAATAGCAATTCTTGTAGATAGCCTATATAAAGGAGAAAAGAAGGAGTAGTGAAAGCTACTCCTTTTCTTTTGTATTATTAATGTTTTAGAAGTTTTTTCAAAAGCCCCATGAATGGATTTTTTAGGCTATTTCATAAGCCTTAGCAGTTGTTGCTTTTCGACTTTTAAAAAGTCCGTAATTCGGCACAGTACGTGCCGAGCCGAGCGGTCCTCACGGACGAGGACATCGCGAGGGTAGGACTTTTTAAAACAAAGAAAAGCTTAGAACTGCTTGGCGAAATGAACTGATGCCTTTAAATCCATCATGGGGCTTACTCAAAAGGTTCTCTTAAACACTTATATAGGAAAAGGAGCAGGTAACCTGCTCCTTTATCACCCCCCACCTACTGGTGGAAAAATAGATACTACATCCCCATCCTTTAGCTCATCATCAAAATCTGCATCCTGTCCGTTTATAAGAAGAATTTTTACATCATCAAGTCTAATGTTTAGCATATTTATTACATCTACTGCCCTTGTTCCTTCTTTAAGTTCATATACCCTTTCCTTATCTCGCCCTTCTCTTAGGGTTGCAAATAGCTTTACTCTAACCTTCATCAAAACCATCCTTTATAATCCAAGTTTCTGAAGCTTTTCCTTTGTTGGTATTCCCTTTTCATCCCATCCACGAACCTCATAATATTTTGGTAGTAGCTCAGATAATCTATGAACGTGTCCCTTTGATGGACCATCTACAATTGGTTCCTCAAGAAGTCTCTTTGGAAGTGTATCTTCACTTGGGTTAATTCCAGCCTCAAGGTTAAACATCCTCTCTAATGTGTATATCCTATCCCCTGCCTCAAGTATGCTGTCTTTATCGTAGTCAAATCCAGTAGCTTCACAAAGAAGTTTTGCATAGTCTTCTGCGCCAAGTGCAAAGGATGTAAAGAGGCAAAGTCCAAGTGAGTCTATAACTGCTGTTAGGTCTTGGAATATCTTAACCCATTCAGCCTTATTTTCAAGGGAGTGTCTATCAAGCTTCTCTGGAAGACCTAAAATTTCAGGTGAAATCATATATCCTCTAACGTGGCATCCACCTCTATTGGATGTTGCATATTCAAGTCCGTGACCTTGAATTGCCCTTGGATCATACGCTGGTAGTTCCTGCTTCTTTACAGACATAGAAAGTTCAGGTACACCATACATTTCGCAGAGCCTATAGGAGCCTTCTGCAAGCTTATCTCCAAATCCCTCACGAAGTCCCATCTTCTTTGTCCATTCAATTATTGCATCCTTGTTTCCAAACTTAAGTGGAGTTCCATCCACCTCATCATCCTTTATAAGTCCCTTTTCGTATAGTTCCATAGCAGCTGCTATTGTTGTACCGGTTGAAATTGTATCAAGTCCATATTCGTTGCATAGGTGGTTTGCAACAAAGATAGCCTGAATGTCGTCTACGCCACAGTCTGCACCAAAGGCCCATAGGGTTTCATACTCTGGTCCTCCAGCCTCCATATTTAATGGTTCAATCTTTACCCATCTTCCACAGGCAATTGGACATCTATAGCAGGGGTTCTTTCTTACAAGGTATTTATCTGTCATAGTTTCACCACTTATGTTATCGGCCTTTTCAAAGTATGACTCTTTAAAGTTATTAGTTGGGAAAACTCCATTTTCATTTATTATATTAACCAAAACAGCAGTTCCATAGGTTGGAAGTCCCTGTCCTGTAACACCATTATCCCTTAATTTCTTTATGCAGTCCTGAACAGTCTGTTTTATTGCATCCTCATCCTTAAGTTCTGCCCTGCCATTTCCCTTTGCAACAATTGCCTTTAAGTTTTTAGAGCCCATTACCGCACCAACACCAGAACGACCTGCTGCTCTGTCATAGTCATTTATTACTGCTGCAATTTTCGAAAGCTTTTCACCAGCAGGACCAATGCAAAGTACCCTTGCCTTTTCCTTTGAAACTTTTTTGAGCTCATCTGTAGTTTCAGATACAACCTTTCCCCAAAGATGTGATGCATCCCTTATTTCAACAACATCGTCCTCTATCCATAAGTAAACAGGATTTTGTGCCTTTCCTTCTATAATAACTGCATCATATCCAGCATTTTTAAGTTCTGCACCAAAGAAGCCACCTGAATTTGAACAAGCGATTGTTCCTGTTAAGGGTGACTTTGTTACAACCATATACCTTCCACCTGTTGGAGCAGGTGTTCCAGTTAGTGGTCCTGTAACTATTATAAGCTTATTTTTCTCATCAAAGGGCTCTACCTTAGCTCCAACTTCATCATAGTAGAGCTTTGTCGCAAGTCCTCTTCCTCCTATGAATTTCTTTGCAAGCTCTCTGTCTAATTCTTCCTTTTTAATCTCACCTGTTGTTAAGTTTACCCTAAGTATTGTTCCCCTGTAGCCAAACATATAAAAACCTCCCTTCATATTAAGTTTCAAATTAATTGAAACTTAATATATAAAGAGCAAAATGGATGCCAAAAAAGCCCCAAAATAGGTTAGATACTTTAAAATTCTTCTAAAATAATAAAGGACAGGCAATTTAACTAAATACCCATCCCATAGTTTATAAAAAACACAAACCCTACTGTTCTATTATAGCTCATTTTTGTTGTATAACAGATGTTCTGTATTGGAACTTTGTTCTATTTTGGAACAGATAGGTCTATGTTAAACTCCTTTATCTTTCTATAAAGTGTGTTTCTACCTATACCAAGTGCCTTTGCTGCCTTTGAAATGCTGTATTCAAAATGTCTCAGTGTATTTTCTATGTGTCTTTTTTCAACTTCACATAAGGTTTTTGGAGTAAATCTATTTACCTCCTTTTCATTTGCCTCCTTTAGTGTCTTTGGTATATGCCCTATGTTTATTACATACTCCACATAGTTTTCAAGCTCTCTAATATTCCCTGGCCAGTCATAGGATATTAGCCTTTGCATTTCACCATCATCTAACATAACAGGTTTTTTGTTTAGTTTTTTAGAGAGCTTATCCATAAAGTATTTTATTAAATAGGGTATGTCGTCCCTTCTTTCACGAAGGGGCATAATATATAAAGGAAGTACATTTAGCCTATAATAAAGGTCACTTCTAAACTTGCCCTCCTCTACAAGCCTTTTTAAATCCTTGTTGGTTGCTGCAATTATCCTTACATCTACATACTTTGGAGATGTTCCTCCTATTTTGACTATAACCCCCTCCTCTATAACCCTAAGAAGCTTAACTTGCATATCAAGTGGCATATCGCCTATTTCATCTAAAAATATCGTTCCTCCATTTGCCTGCTGAAACTTACCCTCATATCCTCCCTTTTTAGCACCAGTAAAGGCACCCTCTTCGTATCCAAAAAGTTCAGATTCTATTAAATTAGTTGGGATTGCTGCACAGTTTACTGCTACAAAGGGCTTATCGCACCTTCTACTGTAGTTGTGGATGGATTGGGCAAAAACCTCCTTACCCGTCCCACTCTCTCCAAGTATTAATATTGTTGATTTGCTGTCTGCAATCCTTTTAGCATATTCAACAGTAGCTTTAAAGTTTTCATTCTCACCTATTATTTTATCAAAGGAATAAATTGCCTTTGATGAAGATATTTTATCAATAAGTTTTCTCTCCCTCTTAACCTCTTTAAAAACACATACATACTCCTGCTCTTTAGATGTGTAGTTGGGGTAAATGCTTAAAGTCAAAGATAGTTTGTTTATATCTGCCTTGACATAAACCTCTAAATCCTTTACTTCCCCCTCCTTTAAAAGCTTCTTTTTTATCTCGTCATAACCATAAATTAAGTCGCAAATGCTTACAACTTCTCCTTTTATATTAAATATACTCTTAAACCTGCTGTTATAGTAGCCAATCTTTCCATCTTCACTACAGGCACAAATTCCAGCATCAATTGAATTAAATATCCTTTCCATATGCCTTTTAGATTTATTTATTTCCTCAAGATACACTTCATTTTCAATAACCCTTTCTATTGCAAAGGACGCTGCAACAACCATTCCTAATGTGTGGGGATGAACCTTTTCGCTATAGCCCGTTATGTCAAGACACCCTATTATTTCACCTTCTCTGTTTCTAATTGGTGCTGCAGAGCAAGTCCATTTATGGTAGGCATATATATAATGTTCATCCTTTGAAACCTGAACAGGCCTTTTCTCCTTTAGGGCTGTTCCCATCGCATTTGTTCCTATTGCCTCCTCGGACATAAAGGCACCTGGTACCATCTTTAGTTCAAAGGCCTCTGTTAGTATGTTTTGATCTCCTAATATATTTAAAATACAACCCTCTTTATCTGTTAGAATTAGAAAAAAATCGTATCCTTTAACAAAATCATAGAGCATATTCATAAAGGGAATTGCAGATAGGATGAGCTTTCTGTTTTTTATAAGTCTTTCATTTAGTTCGTTTTGGCTTAGTATTCTTCTACTGAACTTTAATTCTCTGTCAATATTGTATATACGGCATCTTTCGTGGGACCTCTTTATGTAATCTTTATCCCTATTCATAAAAATCCCCCTAATTAAATTATTTTTATACCTTTTAATAAAATTATTTGTTATAATTAAACATATAATTTTATTAAACAGAAATTGTTGGAGGTTGTTATGCGGATTTTGGTAGATGCTGATGCGTGTCCTGTAAAGGATATAATTGTGAAGGTTGCTAAGGAGTATAAACTGGATGTTCTAATGTTTATGGATACATCCCATATAATAGATGATGGATATTCTAAAACAATTGTTGTTGGAAAAGGACGTGATTCTGTAGACTTTGCCCTTGTTAATGAAGCAAAACAGGGCGATATTGTTGTAACGCAGGACTATGGTGTTGCTGCAATGGTTTTATCTAAAGGAACCTTTGCAATAAACCAAAATGGCCTTATCTTTACAAATCAAAATATCGATTCTCTTCTTATGCAAAGATATGTCAATTACAAGGTTAGAGAAAGTGGTGGAAAAACATCAAATCCTAAAAAAAGAACCCATTCAAATAACCTCAACTTTGAAAAGAGTTTAAGAAGAATAATTGAACAAAATTTTGCGAGATGATTGGGCTATTTCCCAATCATCTCTATTATTAACTCCCTTCTTAAAAAGTCAAGAAGCTCCTTTGCCGCCCTCTCTCTAATTTTTTGCCTATCACCTGTAAGTTTTAGCTCCTTAAAGGTCTTGTACCCCTTTATATATACTCCAAGATAAACAAGTCCTACAGGCTTTTTGCTTGTTCCTCCAGATGGGCCTGCTATTCCTGTTGTTGATATTCCAACATCTGCCTTTGATGTTTTTGCAGCCCCCTCCGCCATCTCTATTGCAGTTTGATAACTAACAGCACCGTGTAGTTTTAGTGTCTCTTCGCTAACCATTAGCCTACTCTGTTTTGCATCATTGCTGTAGGTTACAACACCCTCCAAAAGAACTTTTGATATTCCAGGGTAGTTTACAAGCATTGCTGTAACAAGTCCACCCGTACAGGACTCTGCCACAGCAATTTTAAGATTTTTTTCAAGAAGAAGCTTTGCTACAACCTCCTCTAAGGTTTCATCATCCTCTGCATATATGTTTATTCCAAAAATATCCTTCAACCTATTATATACAGGCTCTATCAAGTCTTTTGCCTCTTGTTCTGTCTTTGCCTTTGCAGTTATTCTAAAATGTACCTCTCCGTTTTTTGCATAGGGTGCAATAGTTGGATTTTTGCTCTTTATCAAGTCAATAATCATCTCTTCTGCCTGAGACTCTCCAATTCCCATAATCTTTAGAGTCTTTGAAAGGATTATATTTCCGCTCTTCTCCTTTAAATAAGGCAATACATACTTTTCAAACATAGGCTCAAGTTCCATTGGCGGACCTGGAAGAAGTATATAAGTTTTGCTTTCTTCTTCACATATAAGGCCTGGGGCTGTTCCCCATTCATTCATTAAAACCTTTGCACCCTCTATAACATAGGCCTGTTTTTTGCTGCTCTCGGTTATAGGTCTTTTTATTTTTCTAAAATATTCTTCTATATGCTTATATACATTTTCGTTATATATCAGCTTTTTATTTAAATGTTCTGCAACTGTTTCTCTTGTTAAATCATCCTGTGTTGGGCCAAGTCCTCCACAGAGTATTATAATATCTGCCCTTTCTTTTGTAATATTAAGTTGTGAAAGAAGCCTTTCTTTGTTGTCACCAACGACTGCCTGATATATATGGTCTATACCAAGCATTGCTAAATTTCTTGCGATAAAGGCTGCATTGGTGTTTAAAATGTCACCAAGTAGAAGCTCTGTGCCAACACATATAAGTTCTGCCTTCATAATACCACCTCATTTACCCTTTAAAAAGGTTTAAAATTTTATACTTTAAAGTCATCCTTTGTTTTGTATTATTTAATATTATACTCCATTTTACAGGAAGACTTAAATGTAAATTTTCAAAAGTTTCCTTTATTTTTTCACTAAAATAATCTAAATCCTTATTTTTAAAGGTTGTAAGTTCATTAATTATTGCCTCTTCAATTTCACTATTTTTATCTTCCCT
>JAOAAJ010000045.1 GCA_026418935.1 Caloramator sp.
ATGCAGAAATTGAATAAAATGATAGAAAAGAAGGATAAATACTCAAACGAAGATATTCTAAAGCAGAGTCAGTTGGTAGATAGGTTGATAGTTGATTTTATGAAGAAAACAAGTAAGTAGGGTAAGTAAAAAGGCAAAACATTGAAGATGAACATTTAAACCCCTGTTCTATCATTTATATTGATAGAACAGGGGTTTTTTTCTTACCTTATTATTACTTTTGTTATATCCTGTGATGGACCTTCAAAAACCTTTATTTTCTTTAGTTTTTTTATGTTTGGATAAAGAAATTTTTTATCAACATCAAAAATCATAAGTTTAAAATACATCCAAAGGTTTTTAAACTCAAGTTTTCTAAAATTATTCCTATCAATAAGTCCGGGTATTATTATTTCTATTTTATCTTTATAAACCAAAACTTCAATACACCTATTTATGTTTAGATAATTCCTTTCAATAAGTGCTTTACAAATACAAAAATTAATAACATCCATATTTTCATACTTTTTAATAGAGGACAGAGTTTCACTTATGCTATTTAGTTGATTTAAAATGTTTCCTTTACAAACTTTTATATCAAGTCCTGAATCTGATATGAAATTCTTAACTAATACTGAGGTGTGGGGAAAATAGATTTGAGGATTTTTGGAGAAAAGAAGTATTCCTCCAACGGTTGGATATATTTTTTTAGTCTCTCTATCTTGGTATAAAAATCCAGATGAAATAAGCTGTAGATCATCCTTTTGATAGCTAAGACCAGAGAGATTAAAGTACCTCTCTATAAGTTTAAAGTCATAGTCGGATATTTGGGCATTAAAAACAGGAGTTTGTTCAATTGAAATTAGCCCATATTCCTGAAGCATATAAGCAATCTCTTCTTTGTGCATAAAATCAGTTGTAGAGCCTCGCCTTATATAAAAAGCACCATTTTCCTTTAGCTGATGAGGTTTATTGTTTGAATTATATATTGTTATTACTCCAAGATATTTTCCGTGATAGTTTACAAGCTCTGCAGATACTGTAGCAGGAGGGTCAAGCCTTGTACTTATAATCTGTTGTATTTTTTCCTCTATAAAATTATCCTTATTAATTCCTACGACCTTTTTGGTTTTATCTTCAATTCCATATATAATATAACCTCTTCCCCCTAAGCTATTTGCAATAGCACATACATCCCTTGCAAGCTCCTTTTTTTCACTCTCTGTATTTAAAGATATATCCTCTTTAAAATCAAGTTTTGGACCCTCAGGTTTAGAAAGCAAAAGCTTCAATTTTTTTTCATCCACATATATTCACCTCAATATTATTATATTCCTTGGTAAGAAATAATTGGTTTACTTATGCATAATTTTAATGTATAATTTATTTTTATAAAAGAGATTAAAAATTAATTATATTTTACGTTAAATTTTAAAATGTATTGTTAAGAAATTTTTAAAATAGACGATAATTAAGTGTTAGAACAAATTCTGTGGGGGGTATACTAATGTTTTTTAAACGAAAAAACCAAGAAATTGCAGTAACAAAAAATGACTTTGTACCTGAGGTTAAAGCAAATAAAAAGGATGCCAAACTTGCACTTTTAAAGAAAAACCAAAGGGCAATAGTAGACAGAATAACTTCAAAACTTGATGAAACAAAGAATACTACACAGGCTCTAATTGGTTCTATAACTACAATAACAAGAGATGTTGAAGTTCAGATGGATGCAATAGAACATCTTGTTCACGAGATAAATCAGTATACTGCACTTGCAGAGGAGGTATATGCAAGTACAATAAATTCAGAGCAGATAGCAGCACAAACATTAGAAACTGCAAAGATGGGGAATAGTGCCGTTGAAGTTTCAATAGGTGCAATGAATGAAATAGAAATATCAATGAACTATGTAAAGGATGCAGTTATTTCGCTTGAGGAAAAGGCATCACATATAAATGATATGTTAAAGATAATTAGAGATATAGCAGAACAAACAAACCTATTATCACTTAATGCCTCAATAGAAGCAGCACGTGCAGGGGAGGCAGGACGTGGTTTTGCGGTTGTTGCAACAGAGGTTAAAAAGCTTGCAGAGAGAAGTAGGGAATCTGCAGATACAATTTCAAAGACTATACAAGAAATCAACTTAAGCATAAAGCAAACAATAGATGCAATTCAAAAGAGCAACCATAAGGTTAAAGAGGGCGTTGAAAAGGCAAATCATACAATGGATGTATTCAATAATATAATAGATGCAGTAAATACAACAGCAAGAACTTCCATTGAAATTAAAAATGCAATACAAGAGCAAACTCAAAGTTTAGAGAAGGTTATAAGCTCCACAGAGGAAATGAATAAAACATCTGAAAAGGTTATGGCAAAGGTAGAATCAGCTGCCCTTTCAACAGAATATACAAAAAATGCAATAGAAGCCCTAATTGAAGTATCCCACGACCTAAAGAATGTTTCAGATAATCTTTTAAATAGAATAGATGAAGTTGATGAAGAAGTTAGAGTTTTAAGAACAACAATAAATGGAACTCCTTCAACACTTGACCCTGCAATGGCCTTTGACCAACAAAGTGCTAAGATATTTATAAATGTTCACGCAGGGCTATTAATTCCAGGACTTGGAGTAGATATATATCCAGGTGTTGCAAAGAGCTGGTATGTTGAAGAGGACAACCTTACTTGGATTTTTAACCTAAAGAAGGGAGTTAAATTCCACAATGGAAGAGAAGTAACTGCACAGGATGTAAAATACTCCTTTGAGAGACTTTTAAGTCCAAAGCTAAATTCACCAAACTCTTGGTTCTTATTTGATATAGAAGGTGCAGCAGAATACAATGCAGGAAAGAGTAAAGAGGTATCAGGAATAAAGGTATTAGATAAATACTGTATTTCACTAAAGCTTAAAAAACCTTATACAGGATTTTTATTAAACCTTGCCCAAAGCTGTTGTGCTATACTTTCTAAAGAGGATGTTGATAAGGGAGTATTTACAGGTTGTGGTCCATATAAAATAGCTAAAGTAAGTGAAAATGGATGTGTTCTTGAGGCCTTCCGCGACTATTTTGGAGGATGTGCATATATAGATAGAATAGAAGTAACTTATGTGGATGATGAGGTTGTTAAGAAGTTTGCTGATAAAGAATATGACTTTATTCCAGTTGATGATAGAAATACCCTTGAAAAGATAAAAGAGGCAGGCCTAAAGGATACTGTTAAACTCCAAAATGTTATGACAACAACCTATGCAGGTATTAATTTAAGAAGTTCATCCTCTTTTGTAAAGGATAAGGATGTAAGAAAGGCACTAAACTATGCAATAAATAAGAAAAGAATAATAGAGGATGTAATGGGTGGTATGGCAGTTGAATCAAAGGGACCACTTCCACCAAGTATAATAGATAATAAATACCTAAGAGGTTATGAATATAGCCCGCAAAAGGCAAGAGAGATTTTAAATAGAAAGGGTATAAAGGAAAAGTTAGTAATACAAGTAAGACAAGGAAATGGTACTTCTGCAAATGAAAGAATAGCAGAGTATATGAAGGAAGATTTAAAGGCTGTTGGAATTGAATGTGTAATAGATAAAGTGCCAGCAGATAAGTATCTAAAGCCAGAGAGCATCGCAAAATGCCATATATTCATAAGTGGTTGGGTTGCAGACACAGGAGATGCGGATAACTACCTTGAACCGCTATTTAACCCAGCAAACTTTACGGATTTTACAGGATATGAAAATAAAGAAGTTTTAGAACTTATGGCAAGAGCAAAGACAATAGTAAATCCTGAAAAGAGAATAGAGATGTATAAAAAGATACAGGAGATAATTGTAGATGACGCACCTTGGGTATTTTTATACCACCCACAATCAGGATTTGCATCTCATAAGCATATTGCAGGTGTTAGATTAAGCTCTCTTGGAAAGACAAAATTTGATGATATAATGATTGTAGAATGATGTGTACTGAAGGTTAGACAAATAAAAAAAGAGGTTCTATAAATTGTACGGAAAATAGGACAATATGTAGAAAAGATGTATATAGAGTGTATCATAGACAGGACAAATTTTTTATGTCCTGTCTTATTTTTTTACACCAATGTTTTCTTTATAACGATTTTTTAATAAAAAACTTGGCATAAAAATTGCTAACTAAATATTAAAAGTTAATTTCATAACAAGTTGGGGTGATTATATGGATTTTTCATTAACAAGAGAACAGCAGCTTGCAAAACAAATGTTTGAAAAGTTTGTAGAGAATGAAGTAAAACCAATAGCAGCAGAGATTGATGAAACCGAAAGGTTCCCAATTGAAACAGTAAAGAAGATGGCAAA
>JAOAAJ010000061.1 GCA_026418935.1 Caloramator sp.
GACCTTGGCATAACTATTCCTATAGTATTGGTAGTTCTACAAACAAGGCTTCTTGCAATTGCATTAGGATGATACCCTAACTCCTGCATCACTTTTCTTACTCTTGCCTTTGTTTCTTCACTTATTCGCGGACTATCAGATATTACTCTCGAGACAGTAGATGGAGATACCCCAGCTTTTTCTGCTACTTCTTTTATTGTTACCATAACACCTATCTCCTTTTTAACTTATAAAGTGCTACAACAGTTCTAAATATAACAGCTTCTTCAAACTTTTTAATATCAAGTCCTGTAAGATTCTTAATCTTTTCTAACCTATAAAGCAGTGTATTTCTATGTAAGTATAGCTTTCTTGAGGCTTCACTCACATTTAGATGGCATTTAAAAAGTTCCTCTGCCGTATCTAAAAGTTCCTTGTCCTTTATTACATCATAAAAGCCACTAAATCCACCATTCATATAATATTCAACTTGTTCATCACTGCATGAATATAGTATACCATACATTAACATTTTATCAATATGGTAAAATCCCTCTTTAAAACCTAAAATACTTGCCAAGTTTGCTGAAGTCTTAGCATGATTTGCTGCATCCTTTATTGTATAGCTTGCTCCTACTCTTCTGCTGGCACCTATAAGAACATTAAAACCTGTCTCTTGAGATATTCCGTCTATAATTGATTCAGCCTCCTGCTCAAGGTCATCTATAACTTTAACTATGTATATACCCTCATCATCCTGAACTATACTTGTATCCGTTGATTCATATATACTCTCTAATAGATCCTTAAAGCTTGCCTTTGATTTTATATATAGAACTGAATAATCAGAAAAACGTCCTCTTAAACTTTCACTTGATACATCGTTCTTTAAAATATATTCAAGAGGCTGCATAAATCCTGCAGCCTCTTCTATGTTAGCTAAAGCTATCATCCTAACTAAATTTACAGCATCCTGCGATATCGCCTTTGAAATTACAATAATATATTTTGAAACGTTCATATACGTAAAATCATTCTTATACTCTAAATCCTTCGTATACACAAAGCCTAAATTTTCGCCTTCTAAAAGATTACCATCTAAATCATATATTGCAATATTAGCCTTTAATGCTGACTTTAAATTTTCGCAGAATGCCATCCTTACCCTCTCCTTATAGTATAGCTATTTCTGTTTCCTTATCAAATAAATGCATTCTATTCATATCAACAGCAACTTTAACATTTGCATCTATCTTTGCCTTTGTAGTTGGTTCAACCCTTGCTACTATATTATTTCCTTCACATACTAAGTATAGATATGTTTCTGAACCCATATGTTCCATAACTTCAACCTTAGCATCAATTATACTATCTTTAAATTCATTTAAGAAATCAGTACTATCATCTATATGTTCAGGTCTTATACCAAATACAACTTCCTTACCTACATAACCCTTTTCCTTTACAACTTTAGCCTTATCCTCTGGTATTGGAAGCTTTGTATTTCCAAATACAACAAATAGCTTTCCACCTTCTTCTACAACCTTGCTATTAATGAAGTTCATTTGTGGGCTTCCTATGAAACCTGCAACGAACATATTTGCTGGATGATCGTAAATTCTTCTTGGAGTATCTACTTGTTGAACTATACCATCCTTCATAACAACTATTCTTGTACCCATTGTCATAGCTTCTGTTTGGTCATGTGTAACATATATAAATGTTGTATCCAGTCTCTTATGAAGCTTTAATATTTCTGTTCTCATTTGAACTCTTAGCTTTGCATCAAGGTTTGATAGTGGTTCGTCCATTAAGAATACCTTTGGATGTCTAACTATAGCTCTTCCAAGTGCAACTCTTTGTCTTTGACCTCCTGATAGAGCCTTTGGCTTTCTATCTAAAAGATGTTCAATATCTAATATTCTTGCAGCTTCTCTTACCTTCTTGTCTATTTCTTCCTTTGGAACCTTTCTTAACTTTAATCCAAATGCCATATTTTCATAAACTGTCATATGTGGATATAGTGCATAGTTTTGGAAAACCATCGCTATATCTCTATCCTTTGGTGGAACATCGTTACATAGTTTATCACCAATATAAAGTTCACCTGATGATATTTCTTCAAGACCAGCTATCATTCTAAGTGTAGTT
Organism: Caloramator sp.; assembly: GCA_026418935.1. Classification (GTDB taxonomy): domain Bacteria; phylum Bacillota; class Clostridia; order Clostridiales; family Caloramatoraceae; genus Thermobrachium. The sequence continues at coordinate 2,131 of JAOAAJ010000061.1, forward strand.
GATTTACCACATCCTGATGGACCAACTAATACTATAAACTCTTTATCTTCAATGTCAAGATTAACGTCCTTTACTGCAGCTACATTACCTGGATAGATTTTATAAATGTTTTTTAATACAACCTTTGCCATACTATTCCCCCTCAATTGTCTTTTTTTATTATTGTATAACTTTTCTTTATTATTTAGTATAGCAAAGATATATGAATAGTTTGTACATTTTAAACAAACTTAATTATTTACAGGTTTTTTATAATCTATCTTCTTATTATGTCTTTTTTCTTGTACTTTAAATATCCCCTTCAAAAATTCAATAAAGCAAAATAGACCTCTGCATCTTTTCTTAAATTTCCAAGTTTTTAAGCTAACAACCTTACTGCCCCTGCCCACCATAATAGCACCCCTCTTCAATTTTCATAATTTTCTTTGAATTAAATTATATCCTATTATTAATATTATTACAAGCTTGTAATCTTAATAACCTTTATTTTATCTGGCTTACATCACCCTTTTGTATATCTAAAACCCAATCTCCCTTTAATTTAGATTCCTCGTCTGTTGCATTTTTTGAAGGAACAACCGAAAATACAACCTCATTTTCTGAAGCAAAATATGGTTTTGTTAAAGAAAACCTATCCTTTGGAAACCTTCTCTCTAAATTTAAATCCATTTTCTCCCCTGAAGTTTTATATAATGATAGAAATGACAATCCATTCTTATCCTTAACCTCAACTATAAAATTTTGTCCACTCGGTGAAAAAATAACAGATATTATAGTAGAACTAAAATAAAAATCTATATCCTTTATATTAAAATTTATTTTTTTCTCCTCTCCCTCTTCTTTTTTACCTTCTTCTTCTGTTCCTTGTGCTTTTCCGTCCCCATCCTTTTTTTTCTCTTCTTCACCCTGTGCAACTTTAAAGGCTTCTTTTGCCTCCGTTATTTTTATATATCCTAAATAGCTGTTTTCGCCTATACTGCTGACTAATATTGACTTCCCATCCTCTGTTGTTGCACAAGGTCCAAAACTTTTTCTTGGAACTTCATATTTTTGTTCCCTTACAGTCTCCTTTGAATAAACAAAAGAAGGTAGATCCTTTAGTGTAAACACTTTATCTCCTCTTCCTGAATCCTTATCCCTTTTAAACAAAGTTTTATCCTGTTCATATATGTCTATTGAATTTTCTTTATCTATTGAGTCAATTAGTAGTTTATCCTTATCCATTACAACTACATACTTAAAAAAGTCTACTGAATAATAGGGCTTGCCATCATAGGCGTGAAACATTGTAACCTTAAACTCAGCCTTATCTTTTTCTATATCTCCTTCTCCAATTTTAAAACCCACTGGCCTTGGGTTTGTTTGCGTTTTTACTTCTTTTATAGATGTTTTAAGTTTTTCGGTATAATAACCAGTTAAAGCAGAATAGTCTCCCTTTAAAACATATCTTAAATAATTATCAATAAAAGACACTGCCTGTTTTTCATCTATCTTCATAACCTGCTCTTTATTATCATTTTTCTTTTCTTCCTTTTCTCCTTTGTTACTACAGGATGCTGAAAAAACTAAGAAAACTGATAAAACTAAAACTAATAACTTCTTCATATCTATCACCCATCTTTAGTATTTTATATTTAGTATTTGTATTTAAAATATTTTAATTCTATTTTCTTAGGATAATATATTTTATAGCACCAATTAGTAAAATTAAAAAACTTAAAAGCCCAAAGGGCGGATAAAATAGCTTGATTAAATTTGAAAATCCTATAAACGAAAAGGGAATAGAAATTAGTAAAATTAATATTAAACAAACAAAATAACTTTTGTTAAAAAAAATTTGCATTCTTCTTGATAAACTATATAAACACCCAACTTCTGTCGTAAACATTTCAAACCATATTATTATTGTTAAATATAATGGTAATAGAGGTCCGTGATTCTTTGCTATATAAAGATTAGGCACTTCGCTACTAAAACTTGCAGGATAATAGGCTAAAATATTGTAGTTTATTATAATTTCAAGTAGAGTTAATACAACACTACCTAATATACAACCTTTAATAAAACTATTTTTATTCTTAATTTCACTTGCCATAGGAGATAAAACACCTACTGCTGTCATAAAATTGAAACACGCATATAGCAATGCTGAACCATAAATAATTTTATTATTAAAATAAGGAATAATAATATTAAACTTATTTTCTACAAATACAAATGCACCAAGTATTAAAATTATAGATGTAGATAAAGGCACTATAAAGGAATTTATTGTTATTACTCCATTTGTTGAAAATAGTGCAACTAAAAAAGCTATAGAGGCCATTATTACTATCC
>JAOAAJ010000115.1 GCA_026418935.1 Caloramator sp.
ATAATAATCAATCCTCAACTTCTAATAGAGAAGAGGAAATAACTAACTATGAAATTGGACAAACAGAAGAAAAAATAATAAAAGCACCTGGTGAAATAAAAAGATTAACTGTATCTGTTGTAATAGATGGTAATTTGAGTGAACTTGAAAAGCAATCTATTAGAAATATTGTATCAGCTGCTACAGGTTTATCTGAAGAAAGAGGAGACGTAATTAATATCGAGGCACTTGCTTTCAATGATGATTATAAAAAGAAGGCACAAGCAGATTTAGAAGAGATGAAAAAGCAAGAAGAATTAGCAAGAAAAAGAAAGACTTATATTATGATTGGAGAAGCAGTAGCAGGGCTTATAGTTTTATTGGCTATAGCACTAATTTATAGAAAGAAAAACAGAAAAAATGTAGAACAAATAGAAACAAATCAAATTGATATGTTAATAGGAGATGTTATTCAAAAACAACCTATTGCATATGAACCTGTTCTAGAAGATAATGAACAAGATATGAACCTAGAAAAGGAAATCAAAAACTATGCTTCTACAAAACCTGAACAGGTTGTAGAACTTGTTAAAACTTGGTTAGCAGAGGATGAGAGGTGATAATTATGGCAAAGGAAAAGGATAAATTAACAGGAGTACAAAAAGCAGCCATATTATTTATCACTTTAGGTCCTGATGCTTCAGCTCCAATACTAAAAAAGTTACCTGAAAATGATATACAAAAAATAACCTTCGAAATTGCAAATATGCAAAAAATCAAAAAGGAATTACGTGAAGAAGTATTACAGGAATTTGTAAATCTTAATAAAGCTAAAGACTACATTTTAGAGGGTGGGTTTGATTATGCTAAAAATCTTTTAAGTAAAGCATTAGGTCCACAAAAGGCAATGGAAATTATTGAAAAAGTATCTGAAATAACTCAGCAATATAGACCATTCTCTATTGCACGCAAGGCCGATGCACAACAATTATTAAATGTAATTATAAACGAACACCCTCAAACTATTGCATTAATTTTATGTTATTTACAACCTGAAAAAGCAGCACAACTTTTATCAGGACTTCCTGAAGAGCTACAGACTGATGTTGCAAAAAGAATAGCAACAATGAGCAATACATCGCCTATAGTTATTGAAGAAGTTGAAGAAATACTTGAGAAAAAGCTATCAAATGTCGTTCGTTCTGATTTTGCAACTATAGGTGGTGTACAAACATTAGTTGATATTTTAAACAATGTAGACAGAGCAACAGAAAAATCAATAATTGAAGAATTGGATAGATATCAACCTGAACTTGCAGAAAAGATTAGAGATAGTATGTTTGTATTTGAAGATATTATTACGCTTGATAATGCCTCAATACAAAGAATACTAAGAGAAGTTGATATGAAGGTACTAGCTCTTGCCCTTAAAGGATGTTCAGAAGATGTTTCTAACATTATCTATAGTAATATGTCTAAACGTGCTGCACAAACATTAAAGGAAGATCTTGAGTTTATGGGACCTGTAAGACTAATTGATGTAGAAAAGGCACAACAACAAATTGTATCGATAATACGCAGGTTAGATGAAGCAGGTGAAATAGTAATGTCAAGGGGTGGTGATGATGCAATTATCGTATAACGTAATTAAACAAACAGCAATTAATGATAAGGTAGTACTATCACCACCTTCTATAGATAAGTTTTTAGATACTACAATAAAAAATAAAGATGAAATAAACATTGATGAAATAATCGAAAAAATAAAAAAACAAGCTGAATTAGATTCAAAGAAAATAATACTTGAAGCAAATGAAAAAGCCCAAGATATAATTAACAAAGCTAAAATACAATCACAGCAGATTTTAGAAGATGCTAAAAATATAGGATATAAGGAAGGTTATAATAGTGGTTATAACGATGGTTATAACAAATCACTAATAGAAGCAAAAGAAGAAGCAAATAGAATAATTGAAGAAGCAAATGAATATTTAACGGAAGTAAATAACGAAGTTAATAGTTACATTGAAAAGTCAAAAAACGAAATAATAAACCTATCATTAGAAATAGCAAAGGAAATAATTAAATCAGAGTTATCAATAAATAGTGAAGCTATTATTAAGTGTGCTCAAAAGGCTTTATCAAAAACGAAGCAAAAAAGTAATATAATTTTAAAAACCTCTATAAATGACTATAAAATTTTAAAATTAAGACAACAGGAATTAGAACTATTTATTGACTCTAATAGTTCACTAATGATTGTTGCTGATTCAAAATTAAGTAATGGTGATATATATATAGAAACAAGTAGTGGTATCATAGATGCAACTATTGAAACACAGATCCAAGCAATTGCAAAAAAATTATTAAAGGAATGATGTCAATGTTTAAAATTGACTATGATAAACTAATAAAAAAAATAAATGGTATAGAAACTATGAAATTCATAGGTAAAGTTAAAAAAGTCGTTGGACTTACAATAGAAGTTGAAGGAATAGATGCCTTCATAGGTGAGCTATGTAATATAAAATTATTAAATGGGAAAGATGTACAAGCTGAAGTTGTGGGTTTTACAGACAATGGTGTATTGTTAATGCCATTAGGAGATTTAGCGGGAGTATCTACTGGATCTTTAGTTTTTCCAACTGGTAGCCAACTACAGGTGCCAGTTGGAAAACAGCTACTCGGCAAAGTACTTGATGGATTGGGAAGACCACTTGATGGTTCAAGCATTATATATGATGCTAAATATAATCTTGATTCAGACCCTCCAAATCCTTTACAAAGGAAAAGAATAACCAATTTAATTTCAACAGGAGTTAAAGCAATAGATGGTTTCTTAACTTGTGGTTTAGGACAAAGAATTGGTATTTTTGCTGGTTCAGGAGTTGGTAAAAGTACTCTTTTAGGTATGATAGCTAAATATAGTGATGCAGATGTAAATGTTATAGGATTAATTGGTGAACGTGGAAGAGAGGTAAAGGAATTTATTGAAAAAGATTTAGGCGAAGAAGGTCTTAAAAAATCAGTAATTGTTGTAGCAACCTCAGACCAACCTCCACTACTTAGATTAAAAGGTGCATTTACTGCTACTGCAATAGCTGAATATTTTAGAGATCAGGGGTTAAATGTAATGCTTATGATGGATTCAGTTACACGTTTTGCAATGGCTCAACGTGAAGTTGGCTTAACTATAGGAGAACCCCCTACTACTAAAGGATATACTCCTTCAGTATTTGCTATGCTACCTAGACTGTTAGAAAGATCAGGTAATTCTAACAAGGGTTCTATAACTGCCTTCTACACAGTTTTAGTTGATGGTGACGACTTTAATGAACCAATAGCAGATGCTGTTAGAGGTATATTAGATGGTCATATTATTTTGTCAAGAAAACTAGCTTCGATGAATCATTTTCCAGCTATTGATGTATTATCAAGTATTTCTAGATTAATGCCTCAAATCACAGAGGAAAAACACTATCTAAAAGCAGGTGAGTTAAGAGATTTACTCGCAATTTATAAAGAATCGGAAGATTTAATAAATGTAGGTGCATACCAAAAAGGAAGTAACGTAAAAATTGATAAAGCAATATCATTAAATGACAAAATAAATGAATTTTTAAGACAAAAAATGAATGAATATTATTCCTTTAATCAAGTTCTTGAAATGTTAAATTCAATAAATTAATAGGTGGTCATTACTATGAACTATAAATTTAGATTAGAAAAACTATTAGAGCTAAAAATTAAAAATGAAGAATCACTTAAATTAGAAATGTCTGAATATTTGAATAAGATAAATATAAAAAAAAATCAAATTGATAGTATAAAAGAGAAAATATATTATAGTAAAAACAATAAATGTAACTCAAATTTCAGCTATGATTTAAAGAATTACATTAGTTATATTAATTATTTAGAGAGCAAGCTTTTAGAGGAACAAAAAAATCTTAACATTTTAGAAAAAGAACTTGATAAAATAAAAGAACAGCTAATTAATGCTTCAAAAGAAAGAAAAGTAATAGAAAACCTTAAAGAAAAGTCATATTATGATTATTTGCTTGAAATAAATAAAATCGAAAGTAAAAATAATGATGAAATGGCAATAATAAATTATTTCAAAAAGAATGGGGGAATTATATGAAGATAGAAAAAATACAAACATCAACCCCTAATATATTTAATATTACAAATAATATATCCCAAGATTCAATAAATTTTGAAGACTTATTATTAAATCTTTTTAATAATGAGGTTACTCAAATAAATACTAATACAGAGAAGAATATGCTTACTGATAAAATAAAAGAATTATTAAATTTAAATAATAAAGCTAATTTTATCATTAATAATCTAATTCAAGATAATATTAATTTATTATTTAATAACAAAATAGAAATCCAAAAAAGTAATGAAATTTCAACTAATTTAAATTTAAATATATTAGAAAAAGATTTAACAAATTTATTAAAAAATGAATTAAATTTAGAAAAAGACAATGATTTGAAATCAAATCTAACTGATTCTAATTTACAACAAGAATTAATAGATTTGTGTTGTTTTTTTTATAATTATATTAACAATAATCAAAATAACTTAATTAATTCACAAACAATTGATACAGGTAATATTATAGATAATAAAGGTAAATTAAATATCAATTTAAATGATATAGTTAATTTTAATTATTTTAAAATCCTTTCAAACCATTTTATAAATAATCAAACTATACAAAATAATTATGATAACAATAAATACCAAATTTATAAAGAGAATCAACAACAAATAAATAATAATTTTATTGACTTAAATAAAGTAAAACAATTTGTCGATGATATAATTAAAACTTATGAAACTAATCCTTTGGAACAAGATTTGAACGTTATTATACCGAGGTACTCATTTAAAATAGATAGTAATAACATTCTAAATCAAAATACATTTGATGAATTGGAAAGTAATGTTGACATATTAAAAAATTTTCAAAAGAAGCCCTCTGAAGTTGATAATATATCTGCTATAGATATTAACTTTATAAATAAAAATAGTTTTTCCAGTATAGAAAAATTTGAAAATAAAAATTTAATGAAAACAAATGATTATTACAAAGTAGAGAATATTAATGAAATATTAAATATTGTATCAACTAAAATAAAAAATATTAAAAATGAAGACATATATGAATTAAAGATTTATCTTAAGCCAAGAGAACTAGGAGAAATAAATATTAAGGTAACATATAACAATGGTAATGTTAATGGAATAATAATAGCTAACAATAAAGAAGTTGCTAATTTATTAAAAGAAAATATAAATTATTTAAAGGAACAAATAATAAACAATAACTATGAATATAAAGAAATAAATTTAAATGTGCAAACAGATAGTGAGCGTGATAATAATAATTACAATAAAAACAGAGATCAAAAACAAAAAAAGAAAAACAATAATACAGACTTTATAATACAACAAGATGAATAATAAGGTGGTGTGTTATGGAAATAAATAAGGTTTCTAATACTTCAAACATAAATAACATAAGAAATAATAACTCAATTTTGGACAAGAATGCTTTTTTAAAAATTTTAACAGTTCAATTATCAAATCAAGATCCTTTAAATGCAAAGGATAATACAGAATATGTAGCACAAATGGCTCAGTTTTCAGCTTTAGAACAAATGCAAAATCTTAATAGTACAATGGAAAAACTCTATACTTCACAAAAATTTAATCAAGCATTAAATATAATAGGTAAAGAAATTGAATTTATTGAAAACAATACTGTTAGCAGGGCTTTAGTTGAATCAACGAAGATAGTTGGTACTGATGTTTTCTTGATTTCAAATGGATACAAAATTTCTCTTGATAGTGTTATTAGCGTAAATATACCTTTAGCAAATGAGTTAACAAAAGAAGAAAATTCAAAATAAATAGGAGGAGATAAGTTATGTTAAGATCATTATCTGCAGGGGTAAGTGGAATGAAATCAAACCAAATTAAAATGGACGTTATAGGTAACAATATTGCTAATGTTAATACAATAGCTTTTAAAGCTGGTAGAGTTACTTTTAAGGATATGCTAAGTCAAACTCTTCAGGGTGCAAATGAACCAACTGACAAATTTGGTGGTACTAATTCTAAACAAGTAGGTATAGGAACTACAATTGCTAGTATTGATACAAATATGAATCAAGGAGCTCTACAACCAACAGGAAGAGCTACAGATTTAGCAATTGAAGGTAATGGTTTCTTTATTGTAAGTGATGGATTAGAAACAAGATATACTAGAGATGGTTCTTTTACTATTGATAAAAATGGAGCATTAGTTACATCAGAGGGTCTTCATGTTAGAGGTGTACTTAACACTAGTATTCAAATAAACGAAGGTAAATTAGAAGGCACTCCAGATTTTACACCTGGTGAAGAAACCCTTGAACCTGAAGAAATAACAGCTGAAACAACTCTAGACCAATTAAAGGATATTTATATTCCTCTTGAGGCTACTATAGGAGGCTCAGAACAGCCTATTAAACTTACTAGCTTTTCTATAGCAGAAGACGGAACAATAAAAGGTATATATGGCGATAAGACAATAACAATAGGTAAAGTAACACTTGCTGCATTTCAAAACCCTGCAGGCTTAATGAAAATGGGTGGAAATACTTTTAGTGTATCAGCAAACTCAGGGGATGCAAAAATAGGTTTACCTAAATCTTCTGGTTATGGTAAAGTTCAACAAGGATTACTTGAAATGTCAAATGTTGACTTAGCAGAACAATTTACAGAAATGATTGTTACTAGCAGGGCATTCCAAGCAAATTCAAGAACAATTACAACTTCTGACGAATTACTTCAAGAACTATTAAACTTAAAAAGATAATGGGGTATAATATATGATTAAGTTAACAGCACTAAATAACAAAGAGTTTTATATAAACTGTGATCTTATTGAAAAAATTGAAGTTACGCCAGATACAGTAATAACAACTACAACAAATAAAAAATATGTAGTTATAGAAGATCCCGAAGTTATAATTCAAAGAATCATTCAATTTAAAAGAGCGTATATGTCAACAAGACCGGAGGTAATAAAATGAAAAAGAATGATTTTTCAACAGCTGCAGGTCTTATATTAGGTATAGTTGCGGTTATATTTGGAATGCTTCAGGGGGGAAGTCTTAGAATTTTCTGGGACATGCCTTCTCTTTTCATTACTGTTTTTGGTTCTCTTTTTGCAGTTATAATATCATTCCCCTTTGATACCGTAAAAAGATTACCTGCAATATTAAAAAATGCATTTATAGATAAACACGTACCTGCTGATGAATTAATACTAACATTTGTAGAACTTTCAAAAAAAGCAAGAAGAAATGGTCTATTATCATTGGAAGATGAAATTTCTAAAATAGAAGATGAATTCTTAAAGCAGGGAATTCAGATGGTGGTTGATGGACTTGAGCCAGAAACAATAAAAGATATACTTGAGCTTGAAATAGGAGAAATGGAAAAGAGACATCAAAGTGGTATTGCTGTCCTAAAAGCTTGGGCAAGTTTAGCACCAGCCTTTGGTATGATAGGTACCTTAATTGGACTTATACAAATGCTATCGCAGTTACAGGACCAATCAAAGTTAGGTCCTGCAATGGCAGTTTCACTTATTACATCCTTTTACGGTGCTTTAATGGCAAACCTTGTTTTTACTCCTTTAGCAACAAAATTAGAGTTAAAAAGTGAAGTAGAATCAAATAGAAGAGAAATGATGCTTGAAGGAATCCTAACAATTCAATCAGGTGTAAATCCAAGAATATTAGAGGATAAATTAAAAACATATCTTTCACCAACAGAAAGAAAAAGATATCAAGAAAATATAATACAAGGAAATGCGGTGACTGAAAATGAGTAGAAGAAAAAAGAAACAAGAATCAGGAGGAGGTGGAGGAGGCGAATGGCTAACAACATATGCAGACCTTATGACTTTGCTTCTAACCTTCTTTGTTCTTCTTTATTCCTTCTCAACTATAGATGCAATTAAATTTAAGGAAATTTCTTGGTCATTAGCTAAAGCACTTGGAGGAAAATCTGGTGTAATTAATAATGGTGGCAATCTTGGACCAGTACCAATAAACCAAAATCCTGGTGAAGGAATTAAAAATAAATCTGAACTTGAAAATAATGAAACAACAAAACTGTTTAATTCAATATCAAAAGAAATAAAAGAAAATAATTTACAAACCAAGATTACAATTAAGGAAGATGTAAGGGGAGTAATAATCGAACTTCAAGAAAAAATACTATTTGATCCAGGTAAAGCTATATTAAAAGAAGAAAGTATACAAACTCTATCCAAAGTTGCAGATATACTTAAAAAATATACTAATGAAATAATAGTAGAGGGACATACTGATAACGTTCCAATAAATACTGGTTATTACAAATCCAACTGGGAGCTTTCAGCTGATAGAGCAGTTAAAGTTACACGCTATTTGGTTGAATCAAAGGGGTTAGATCCTAAAAAAATTCAATCAGTAGGGTGTGGTGAATTTAGACCAATTGCTTCTAATGACACACCTGAAGGAAGAAAAAAAAATAGAAGAGTAAACATATTAATTCTAACTAAGGATAAGGGGAGTAAGTAAGTATGAGCGAACAAAAAGGAAATAAATTATTAGTTTTATTAGTAGTTATTACTTTAGTTTTAGTTATAGGACTTGGTATTGTTCTTGGATATTTTATATTTTTCAAAGATAAGACAACAGGAACTGTTCAAAATAACATTAAAGTTGAAGAAAAAATATTAGACTTAAAGGAATTTGTTGTTAACCTATCTGATGAAGAGAAAACATATATAAGAATAACAATTTCATTGGCGTATGATAAAAAGAATAAAAAACTTGATAAAGAATTACCAAATAAAATACCAGCAATAAGAGATGTAGTGATAGAGACACTTCGAAAAAAGACAACATCAGATTTTAAATCAAACAATATAGACAATATTAAAAAAGAATTAATAAAAGCAATAAATAACAATTTAATAAATGGTGAAATAATAAATATATATATTCAAGATATTATAATTCAGTAGGTGAATGATATGAATTATATAATTTATACTCTTAAAATTTTATTTATACTCCCCTTTATTCTTCTATTAATTATTTTAACAACAAAGATATTAAATAAGTATCAATATAAATCTAAATATATAAAAGTTATTGATAGAGTTCAAATAGCTCCTAATAGTTATGTACTACTTGTTAAAATACTTGACAAAACTTATGTTATGTTAACTAATAATAATGATTCTAAAATCTTATTTGAAACTGAAAAGTCCTTTGATTTAAATGAGGATAATTGGGAATTAAACTTATTAAATTGTTTTAAATATAATTTAAAACTAAAGAGGGAAGATAAAGAATGAAAAAGAAAACAAAAATTTTGATGTTATTTTTAATTTTTATATTATTGTCAGGTGTTGCCTATGCTCAACCAGTAAATTTAACTGTACCTAAGGTAAATATATCAGTAGATAATGCCACAAATCCTAAGGATTATGTTGATAATATTAAATTACTTATACTTTTAACAAGTTTAAGTTTTATTCCATCAATAATATTATTAATGACTTCATTCACTAGAATAATTGTCGTATTTGGATTTTTAAGAAATGCACTTTCTACGCAACAATCACCTCCAACACAGGTACTCATTGGATTAGCTTTGTTTATGACCTTTTTTATTATGTCACCAGTATATACAAAAATAAATAACGAAGCAATAAAACCCTATGTTGAAGGTAAAATAACTCAAAAGGAAGCTATAGATATTGGTAGTAAGCCTTTAAAAGATTTTATGTTAAAACAAACTAGAGAAAAGGACTTAGCATTATTTTATAAATATAGTGGGCAAAACAAACCTTCAAACAAATATGAGGTACCATTTAATATTTTAATCCCAGCCTATGTTATAAGTGAATTAAAAACTGCATTCCAAATGGGCTTTTTAATTTATGTACCTTTTATTGTTATTGATATGGTTGTAGCAAGTGTATTAATGTCAATGGGTATGTTTATGTTACCACCTGTTTCAATTTCACTTCCGTTTAAAATACTTCTATTTGTTTTGGCTGATGGATGGCATTTAGTAGTTAAAACTCTAATTGAAAGCTTTATGTAGGTGATTTTATGAGTGAAAATTTTATTCAATATATAGGAAAGGAAGCTATTTTTACAGCTCTCAAAGTAGCAGCACCTATTTTAATAGTTTCAATGGTAATAGGACTTATAATAAGTATTTTTCAAGCTGTTACTCAAATACAAGAACAAACATTAACATTTGTACCTAAGATGATAGCTATTATTTTTGTGTTATTACTACTTGGTCCTTGGATGTTAAATACATTAGTTAATTTTATTGAAACTATGATAAATAGTATGTTGTATATAATTAGGTGATAAGATGCAAAATTTTATTGTTTATTTTTTAATAATTATAAGAATTACTTCAATGATGATTGTAGCTCCATTTTTTTCAGTAAAAAGTATACCAAATATTGTTAAAATAGGCTTTTCATTAATAATGTCAAGTTTCGTAGTTTCAATATACAATTTGCCATTTAATATTAGTATAAATAGTAATCTTGATCTATTCATACTAATATTAAATGAAATCTTAATTGGATTATTTATTGGATATATTGCCTTGTTTGTTTTTAATGCAATTAGAATATCTGGACAATTTATAGATTTCTCAATAGGTTTTACAATGTCTCAATATTATGATCCAAATACTAATAGTACATCTACAAATATAGAACGATTTTTTTATTGGTTATCTTTAGCTATATTCGTTACATTAAACTTTCATCATATTATTTTATCGGCAATAATTAAAAGTTTTGAAGTCATCCCACTGGGTTTTTTCTTAAATAATCAAAACTTTTTTATTTCTTTTATTTATTTCTTTAGTAAGAGTTTTTATTTAGGTATAAAATTAGCTGCTCCTATTATTTTAGTTTTATTTATTACAGAATTTACAATGGGGCTTATTGCTCGTGCAGTACCTCAAATAAATGTATTTATATTAGGTATGCCAATAAAAGTTATAGTAGGTCTTTTATCGATTTCTACAATTCTTGGTGGTATGCTTCATATGTATGTTAAATTATTTGAAGGATTAAATAGTGATTTTATAAAATTTTTTAATTTGTTTCCTATCATTCTGCTTTCTACAGAAGATAAAACAGAAGAACCTACACCTAAAAAGTTAAAGGAAGCAAGAGAAAAGGGACAAATAGCAAAAAGCGTAGATTTAACTTCATCAATAATTTTAATGGGAGCAACAGTAATTTTAATTGTATTATCTAGTTTTTATTATGAATATGGTAGAGCATTTATAAATCAGAGTTTTAATCTAATCAACAAAAATGAATTAAATTTTAAATCTATTATGTCAATTGTTTTATTTATGATTAAAAATGGTTTTATTGCTTCTATGCCAATTATACTTACAGTTATGATACTTGGCATTATATCTAATATTGCTCAAATTGGACTTGTTATTTCAAAAGAAGGTTTAAAACCGCAATTATCTAAATTAAATCCAGTCAATGGATTCAAAAGATTTTTTTCAAAACGTTCAATAATTGAACTGTTTAAGTCTATTGCTAAAATATCTGTTATAGCATATTTTTCATATAAATATCTTTCATCCGTAATATTCGATATTTTAAAAATATCCGATTTAAATCCAGAGGGTATTATTCCATTTGCATCAAAAATTATAAATGGTCAATTAATAAGATTAGTATTTATACTATTTACACTTGGTATAATTGATTTTGTTATACAAAAACGTCAACTTAAAAAAGAATTAAGAATGTCTAAAGAAGAAATAAAAGAAGAAATGAAACAAACAGAAGGTAATCCACAAATTAAATCAAAGATAAAACAAAAACAAAGAGAAATAGCCATGAGAAGAATGATGCATGAAGTACCAAAAGCTACAGTTGTTGTAACAAACCCAACGCACTTTGCTGTTGCATTAAAATATGAAAGAGGACAAAGCGGTGCACCTAAGGTAATTGCAAAGGGAAGTGACTTTTTAGCCTTAAAAATAAAAGAAGTTGCAAATAAATCTAACGTTCCAATAGTTGAAAATAAAGAAGTTGCTAGAAGTTTATATTATAAATGTGAAATAAACGATGAAATACCTATAGAACTTTATCAAGTTGTCGCTGAAATAATAGCTTATATCTTTAGCTTAAAGAAATAGTGAGGGTGAAATATAATGGACTTCAATAAAAATAATAATGCCATAAAAAAATATCTAGATGTAATAGTAGCATTACTTGTTGTTCTTATAATTTTTATGATTATTATTCCTTTACCACCAACTGTGTTAGATATACTTCTTGCTGCAAACTTAACCTTTTCATTAGTTATTCTTCTTTTAACAATGTTTACAACAGATGTTTTAGAATTTTCAGCTTTTCCAACAATTTTGTTGGTAACTACTTTGTTTAGATTAGGACTTAATATTTCATCAACTAGACTAATTTTAGGTAGTGGTGAAGCAGGAGAAATAATAAAAGCATTTGGTAATTTTGTTGTTGGTGGGAATTATGTTGTTGGTTTTATTCTATTTATTATAATAATAGTTATTCAGTTTGTTGTTATAACAAATGGTGCAGGTAGAGTTGCAGAAGTATCTGCAAGATTTACACTTGATGCTATGCCTGGAAAGCAAATGAGTATTGATGCAGATTTAAATGCTGGAATAATAACTGAACAAGAAGCAAAAATAAGAAGAAAAAAACTTCAACAAGAAGCTGACTTTTATGGTGCAATGGATGGTGCCAGCAAGTTTGTCAAAGGTGATGCAATTGCAGGAATTGTTATTACAATAATAAATTTAATTGGTGGCGTAATTATAGGAATGGTATTTTTGGGTATACCAGCACTTGAGGCATTAAAACATTTTGCATTATTAACTGTTGGTGATGGACTTGTAAGCCAAATTCCTGCATTACTTATTTCTACAGCTTCAGGTATTATCGTTACAAGAACATCAAGTGATGTCTCATTAGGGAAAGAACTTTCAACACAATTTACTTCTTATCCAAAAGTTTTAGGAATTGCTAGTTTTATAATGTTTTTAATGGCTTGGATACCAAATTTACCAGCACCAGCATTTTTAATAATGTCAGGAGCAACAGGAGTTTCTGCATATTTATTATCAAAAGAAAAGAAAAATCAAGAAGTTATTAATGAAGTTGCAACTTCTGAAGTCCAAGCATCTCCTGCAAGAGAACCAGAAAACGTACTTCACCTTTTAAATGTAGAGCCACTTGAAATTGAAATTGGTTATGGATTAATTCCTCTTGCTGATATATCATCAGGTGGAGATCTTTTAGATAGAATTGCAGGGGTAAGACGTCAGTGTGCTGTAGAACTTGGAATTATAGTTCAACCAATAAGAATTAGAGATAATCTACAACTTGCAACTAACGAATACAGAATAAAGATAAAAGGTACAATAGTAGGTAAGGGTGAAATATTATGTAATCATTTTCTTGCTATTGATGCAACTGGCGAAGGGTTACCTGTTGATGGTATCAAAACTATAGAACCAGCATTCGGATTGCCAGCAGTATGGATTCCTGATAGTAAAAAAGATGAAGCTGAAATTATGGGTATTACAGTAATAGATCCTACAACAGTACTTGTTACACATTTAAGTGAGATTATAAAGAAACATTCATATGAATTACTAGGCCGTCAGGAAGTAAAATTGTTGATTGATAATATAAAAGAAAATTATCCAGCAGTTGTTGAGGAATTAATTCCAGGACTTATTAGCTTAGGTGAACTTCAAAAGGTTCTTCAAAATCTATTACGTGAACAAGTTCCTATTAGGGATTTAGTTACAATTTTAGAGACATTAGCTGATAATGCTGTGTTAACTAAAGATATTGAACTTTTAACAGAGTATGTAAGAATATCATTATCAAGAACTATATGCCGTAATCTAATTGATGAACAAGGAGTAATTCGTGTTATCACTTTAGATATAAATTTAGAAAATTTAATATCTGAAAATATTCATAAATCACTACAAGGTTCATATCCAGCCCTTGAACCAAGCATTACAACACAAATATATCATTCTATAAAAGAAAATATTGAATTAAATCAATTTAATAACGATATTCCAGTAATATTAGTAACACCAAAAATAAGAGCAGCATTTAGAAGAATGATTGAGATGGTTTTCCCTCAGGTTCAAGTTTTATCTATGAATGAAATACCAACTGACATACAAATCGAAACCATAGGGATGGTGACAATACAATGATAATTAAAAGATATATAGTTGATAATATGAATGAAGCAATGACAAGAATACGATATGAACTTGGAAATGATGCGATTATAGTAAGTCAACGTAAAATTAGGCAAAAAGGATTATTAGGACTATTTAGACCTAAAAAAATAGAGGTAACAGCTGCAGTAGATGATAAAAAACAGAAAGAAACTAATAATAAAACAAACGAACTTGAAAAAGAAATAAAAGAATTAAAAAATTTAATAGAAAATTTAAATAGCCAAACAATTAAAAGAAATGCCAAAAAAAATGAAGTTAACAAAAATAAATTCAAACAAAACCTAATTAATTCAGGTGTTCCAGAAGAAATAGCAGCTGAAATAATTGATTCAATCAAAGAAAAATATCAAGGTAAAAAAATGAATCAAAAAATTTACGAAAATGAATTAAAAGGCTATTTGAATAAAATAATTGAAACAAATAAATTTGAAGATGGTAAAACACATGTTTTTGTTGGTCCTACTGGTGTTGGGAAAACTACAACTATAGCTAAATTGGCTAGTTTATTTTCACTATATAAAAATAAAAAAGTCGGTCTTATTACTGTGGATACTTATAGAATAGGTGCAGTTGAACAATTAAAAACATATGCAGAAATATTAGGAATACCTTTTAGTGTAATATATTCCATAAATGAAATTAAAAAAGTATTATCTGAAATGACAAATTGTGATATAATCTTGGTAGATACAACAGGAAGAAACAGCAAAAACGTTATGCAAATTCAAGAAACAAAAAGGCTTATTCAAGAAATTAATCCAGATTATGTTCATTTAGTAATAAGCATGATTACTAAAGAGAAAGATATAAAGCGTATTGTAGAAGATTATAAAATTTTAGATTATAATAGCATAGTTTTAACAAAACTTGATGAAACAAGTTACTATGGTTCTATACTAACAACAATTTATTATGCTAATGTACCTGTATCATATATAACCACAGGTCAAAACGTTCCAGATGATATAGAAGAAGCAGAAAAAGAAAAACTAATAAACATGATTTTGGAGGCTGAATAGCCATGGATCAGGCACAAAAGTTAAGACAATTAGTAGAGAGAAAGAAGCAAGAATTAAAAAAGCAAAGATTTAAAGTAATTACTGTATCAAGTGGAAAAGGAGGAGTAGGCAAAACAAGTTTTGTTGTAAACTTTGCCACTGCTCTATCAAAAAGAGGTTTAAAAGTATGTATACTTGATGCAGATTTCGGTATGGCAAATGTTGATATAATGTTTGGCTGCATGTCAAAATTTAGTATTATTGATGTTTTAGAAGGAACCAAATCAATTGATGAAATAATTTTAAAGACCGTTGAAGGTGTTGAAATAATACCTGGAGGTTCTGGATTAAGTAAAATTTTCACTATAGATGAAGATAAAAAAAGTGAACTTTTGTCACAATTTGAAAAATTAAGTGGTTATGATATTTTAATTATAGATACAGGTGCAGGTGCATCTGAAAATGTTTTAAAATTTATTGAAATAGCTGATGAAGTTATTGTAATTACTAATTCTGAACCAACTGCACTTACAGATGCCTATAGTTTAATAAAAATAATACATTTAAACAACCTAAATTCAAATATTAATGTTGTAATTAATAGGGCAAAAAATATACAAGAAGCTGAAGAAACTTATAATAAAATAAGCTATACAGTAAAAACATTTATTGGTAAAAATATTGATTTTCTTGGATTTATTGTTGAAGATTCAAGAATTGGACAAGCAATAAAAAAACAAATACCATATATTTTAGAACATCCAAATACTGAATTTTCTTTATGCATAAATCGAATTGTTTCTAAATTATTGGGGGCAGAAGAAAGTAATAAAAGTAAATATACTTCTTTTAAAGAGTATATTTCAAAATTATTTAAGGTGGTGGGGAAATGAATTTAAAATTATCAGTAGATTTAAAAATTAATCAACAAATTGAAATTATAGATGATGAAATCACTTATAAAAGCATTGTTCAAGATATAAATAAAGATGGTCTATTTATTAGTTATCCTATTCATCATAATAAGCCACTACTTATACATTCAGGAAGTGTAATTGAGTTCTTTATTACTACAGAAAAGGATATTGTAAAATGTAAATCTATAGTTTTAGGTAAGAAAAAGGAGGAAAATATAAATTTATTAGTTTTAAGTTTACCTGAAGTCATAGAAAGAGTTCAAAGAAGAGAATATTTTAGACTTCCTATTACTATGCCAATAAAATATTATGGCTTACCAAAAGATAGATTTTATAAATCCTTAAGGGATGTTCCTTCTGGTTATTTTTCAAGATTAATTAATTCAGTTTCTGTTGATATAAGTGGTGGTGGAATAAAAATTATTACAAACGAAATTCACAATCAAGGAGACTATATTATAATATCAATTAATGTTCCACAAGAAATAAATATTTTATGTTCTGTTGTAAGAATAGAACAATCTGAAGAAAAAAATAAATATAAATTAGCATTAAAATATGAGGGTATAGAAGAAAAAACGAGAGATAAAATAATACAATTTATATTTAATAAATTACGAGAACAAAGTAAGCTGCTTAGATAGGAGTGATTATATTGAAGTGTTATAAGCAGTTTGATGAAAGAGAAGAAATGATCCTAAAATACATTCCTTATGTTAAATATATAGCTTCAAGACTCCTTATAGGTATACCCCCTGGAATAGAATTTGATGATCTTGTAAGTTTTGGTATAATTGGTCTAATAGATGCAATTGAAAAGTTTGATCCGACTAAGGGAATAAAATTTGAAACTTATGCAACCTTAAGAATTAAAGGTGCTATAATTGATGAATTAAGAAAAATTAGTTGGATGCCTAAAAGTGCTTTTTCAAAACTAACACAACTTAATTTAGCAAGAGAAAATCTTGAGTCAAAATTAAATAGAGAGCCTACAGAAAAAGAATTGGCAGAATTTCTTGGAGTATCAGTTAATGATATACGTACAACTGAATCTTATATTAATTATTTATCTATTACATCTTTAGAAGATATCTTCTATAAATCTGATGATGAGGATATACAGTTTAAAAATATGATAGAAAATGAAAATAGCCCTCAGCCTGACAAAATATTTGAAGAGGAAGAAATGTTAAGTGCATTAAAAAAGGCACTTGATATGCTTCCCGAAAAGGACAAGCTTGTTCTTCAATTATATTATTATGAAAAGTTAACACTAAAAGAGATAGGAAAAATTTTAGAAATTACTGAATCAAGGGTATCACAATTGCATAGTAGAGCCATAATAAGATTAAGAGAGAATATGAAAAAGTTAAGCTATTTAGACTAAGGAGGAATTATGCCTTTAGTATTAATTATAATAGGTGTATTTTTTATATACTATTCAATTAAATTAGATAAAAAAGATACCTATATAGATATAGAGAATATTCAAAATAATAAAAATCAATTTGCAAATTATTATGCAGAAAATGAATTAATTGTATTTAAGAAAGACATTAATGAAATAAAAGAAGAAATAAGCTATATTAATGAATCTATATTAGCCCTTAATCTTAAAATAGAAGATATTGAAAATAATTATAATAATATTTTAAATTTAATAGAACAAAAGGGAACAATAAAAACAAGAGAAATTAATAAAAAATTAGAAGTTAAGAGTGATAATTTAAATAACAATATAAAGGAATTATACGATAAAGGTTTATCAATTGATGAAATATCCTCAACCCTTAGAATAGGAAAGGGGGAAGTACTATTAAGATTAGGATTAAAAAAATAATACAATATATAAAAAATTATTTCAAAAACAAAGACTTTGTTTTAGGTTTAGGTATCGGTATTGTAATTACAACTCTAATTATGCTAACATATTCATATAACAATATACCAAAATACAAAATTGAAAAGATGGCAAGAGATTTGGGTATGGTTTACCCAGATGAAATTAAATCATATTTTGAAAAAAAGTAGGGGATGAAAGAATGATAAGAGGACTTTATATTGCTTCTAGTGGAATGATATCAAGACAAATACAACAGGAAAACCTAAGTAACAATATTGCAAATTTAAATAATCCTGGTTTTAAAAATGATAAGATTTCTTTTAAATCCTTTCATGAAGTACTTTTGCAAAACTATGATAAAAAAGTAGGCAATAATAATTTTAAACAAATACTTGGAACTATGCCATTAGGAATTGGACTTGATGAAACAAAGACAGATTTTTCTCAAGGTATTTTAGAAGAAACAGGTAGGAATCTAGACTTTGCTATTGAAGGAGAAGGTTTTTTTACAGTTTCATTCGACAATAAAGAATATTATACAAGAAATGGTAGATTTAAAATTGACAAAGAAGGTTTTCTATCTACTATTGATAATAAGAGAGTTATTGGACTTAATGAAAACAATGAAAAAGTTTTTATTAAAATAGAAGGTAACAACTTTAAATTTAATAATAATCAAATATACACTCCAAACGGTAATTACAAATTATTTATTGTTAAAGGAAATATGAAGAAAGAAAATGAAAATATGTACTCTGCTACAAATATTGAATATGACAATAATTCAATTATACATCAAAACAAAATAGAAAAAGCTAACATCGATACAATAGAAATGATAACTGAATTAATTTCAGTAATGAGAAACTATGAATCAAACCAAAAAGTAATACAATCTATTGATGATACTCTTGGAAAAACTGTTAATGAAGTTGGTAGCATCAATAGATAGTGAGGTGATTAAATGTTAAGATCTATTTGGAATAGTACATCTGGTCTTTATTCTAATCAAACAAGAATAGATACTATATCAAATAATATTGCAAATATAAATACAAACGGCTATAAACGTCTTGATGTTAATTTTTCAGATATTTTAGTTGAAAATGTAAATAGACTTGGTGTACCAATAGTACAAAATGAAAAAGAAAAATTTGTTGGTAGTGGTTCAAGAATCAGTGGATATGTAAGATATGATTCTCAAGGAATTTTAGAAAAAACAGACCGTAATTTAGATTTTGCAATTGAAGGAAGAGGTTATTTTAAATTAAAAGATAGCTACGGCAATGAATTATATACTAGAAAAGGAAATTTTTATATAGATGCAAATAACAATTTAGTAGATGTTAATGGTTATAAATTAGATGTTTCATTATATACAGAAGATATTATAGATTATGATAAAATTTGCATAAAGGAAAATGGAGATATAATTTATAATGAAAATATTATCGGTAAAATTAATATATATGACTTTGATAGTGATGATAATTTATATTCAATAGGTAACAGTTTATATAAAGGTATTAATTCAAAGACTATTAATTCCAATATTAAACAAGGTTATATAGAAAAATCAAATGTTGATATTTCAAAAGAATTAACAGACCTTTTAGTTACTCAAAGAGCATTTGAGCTAAATTCAAGAGCATTAAAATCATCTGAAGAAATGTGGCAAATGACCAACAATTTAAGATCTAAATAGTATAAAAAATCCCTTTAAAGTATATAATTTTAAAAAAAGCTTTAAAGGGGTTTTTTTATGAGAGAAAACAATATTTATTATGAAGCAATCCACCAGTATGAAGAAAAAAATTATAAAAAAGCTTTAAAGTATTTCCTAAAGATTGCAGATTTTCAAAATGATTATTTAATCAATTACAATATAGGTGTATGCTATATAGAATTAAATCAGCTAAATTCTGCAGTTCAATTTCTAAAAAAATCGATTTATTTAAATAAATATAATGAGAATACATATATAAACTTAGCATATTGTTACTATAAAAAAAAGGATTATAAATCTTGTTATAGAATAATAAAAGAAGGGGCAACAATAACAAATAGTGATAGGCTGAATAATATTGAAAAAAACTTGTTTAATATTGTAATATGTGGAGGTAAAGATGAGTTTAATAAAAAAACTAAATAAAGGAGATAAAGTTTCACTCATTGCACCTGCTGGTGCTGTCTTTGATGAAGAGTTAATAGAAAAATCTATTAAAAAAATAAATGAATATGGATATAGTGTTAAATTAGGTAAAAATATTAACTCTAAATATGGTTATCTTGCTGGTGAAGATAATAAAAGAATAGAAGATTTAATAAGTGCATTTGAAGATAAAGAAGTTAAAGCAATTTTTTGTATTAGAGGTGGTTATGGCACTATAAGATTATTAAATAAAATCCATTACAACGTAATTGATAAAAATAAAAAAATATTTGTAGGCTACAGTGATATCACTTCACTTCACGCAGCATTTTCACATTTAAACTTTCCTACCTTTCACGGACCTATGTTTAATTATGATATTTTTAAAAACAGTAATAATTATAACTTAATGTTTGAATATTTAGAGGGAAAAATCGATAAATTAAGCTATAACTTAAAACCAATAAGAGAAGGTAATATTGAAGGAAAACTTATTGGTGGAAACCTATGCGTTCTATGTTCTTTAATTGGAACTCCTTTTCAATACAGATTTAAAAATTCAATACTATTCATTGAAGAAATTAATGAAGAGCCTTATAAGATAGATAGATTTTTAAACCAATTATATCATTCAAATATTTTAAATGATGTGGAAGCAATTATTTTAGGCAGCTTTACAAATTGTGCTCCGGAAGACAATAACAAAAGCTTCTCTTTTGATTATATTTATGAATACATAAAAGAATTAACTAATAAACCCATATACTTTGGTTTGGAAAGTGGACATGATTATACAAATAATTTACTTCCTTTTAATGTGCATGCTAAAATTATAGATAATACATTATTAATAAGCAAAGGAGATGTTTTTATTGATTAATTTTTTTTCTGAATCAAAAAAAATTCAAGATGAATTAATAGAATTTAGAAGATATTTACATATGTATCCTGAAATTGATAGAAATTTAAATAATACAGCTAATTTTATAGAAAAAGTACTAAATAAATACAATATTTGTTATAAAAGATACGATAATTGTGGTATTATTGCTGAAGTCGGAAAAGGTGAAAAGATTGTAGCCTTAAGGGCTGATATGGATGCACTAACAATTGATGATAAAAAGGATGTCCCATATAAATCAAAATATAAAGGACTTATGCATGCTTGTGGACATGATGCACATACATCAATACAATTAGGAGCCTGTATATTGTTAAAACAATACGAAAATTTATTAAATGGAAAAGTAAGGTTTATTTTTCAGCCTGCTGAAGAGACTGATGGTGGAGCAAAGGATATGATTAAATATGGTGCATTAGATAGTGTTTCCTTTATAAGTGCTCTACATGTGGAAGAAACACTAGATACTGGAACTATAGGTATAAATAGAGGGACTGTAAGTGCTGCCTCAAATCCTTTTAAAATAACTATTAGGGGAAAAGGATCTCATGGTGCACACCCTGAAGATGGAATTGATCCAATAATTGCTGCTACAAAGATAATTGATAATGTACAAACTATTATATCAAGAGAAATTTCAGCTCTACAAAGTGCAGTAATAACCATAGGCAAAATAAATGGTGGAACAGCTCCAAATGCAATAGCTGAAGAGGTTGTCATCGAAGGAATTATAAGAACATTAAATAACTCTATCAGAAAATACGTAGTAGATAGATTTACAACAATAACAAGCTTAACTGCAGAAACTTTTAGATGCAGTTCAGAATTAGAGATAGTTGAAGGTTATCCATCTTTTAATAATGATGATAATTTAATTGAAATTATAAATGATATTCAAAGTGAAAATTCAAAATACTTTACAATTAAAAAACTCGATAATCCAAGCATGGGGGTAGAGGATTTTGCCTACTATATAGAAAAAGTTCCAGGTATCTATTATAAATTAGGATGTAGAAATGTTAATAAAGGTATTGTTCATCCAGCCCATGGAAGTTATTTTGATATAGACGAAGAATGTTTATGGATTGGATGTGGAATACAGTGTTCAATTGTCCAAAGATATATTATGACACAAAAGAGCTCTAAACTTTAATTAGAGCTCTTTTACAATTATGATATATTGTAAATTCATTCCATAGATAAACAACTTAACAGAAAATAAAAAAGAGAGCATAGTGCTCTCTTTTTGGTGGGCCTTCAGGGACTCGAACCCCGGACCGACCGGTTATGAGCCGGTTGCTCTAGCCAGCTGAGCTAAAGGCCCAAAATCTATTTTAATTATAAAAAATTCGTATTGTAATGTCAAGTATTTTTTATAATAAATTTATTATAAATTTGTTTACTCAAGGAATATAATTTAATATATAACTAAAATAAAAGGAGTATTTATGAATTCGTTTGGTTTTAATTTTAATGAAATAACAAGTATAATAAAAAATAAATATGGAATTGAAATTATTGATATTCAAAAGAAGAGATCAGTATATAAAATACTATCAAACAAAAGCAGTATTTATTGTTTAAAGGAAGTAAACCATAACTTTAGTAGATTTAAATGGCTTCCATCCTTTTTATTGTATTTAAAGGAAAAGGAATTTTTAAATTGTCCTTTATTAGTTAAAGATAATCAAGGTCAATATTATTTTAAAACCGATAATCATAAATATTATTATTTAACTAATTGGATTGATGGAAATGAGTGTGAAATAGATAATTTAGAAGATGCGTTAAATTCAATAATACTATTAAGTCAATTTCACAAAAAATCAGAAGGGTTCAATTCTAAGCAAATATTATTTGAATATTCAAGAATAATTAAAGAATATATAAAAAAGAAA
This sequence comes from Caloramator sp., assembly GCA_026418935.1. Taxonomy (GTDB): domain Bacteria; phylum Bacillota; class Clostridia; order Clostridiales; family Caloramatoraceae; genus Thermobrachium. The sequence continues at coordinate 23,074 of JAOAAJ010000115.1, forward strand.
GATGATGTAATAAGATATAAAAACTTAATAATTAATAAGAAGATAATGTCCTACTTTGATATGTTGTATATTGAAGCATTTAACAACCAAATTTCTTTAGCAGAAAAATCTTTAATATATCTATTAAACTCAAATTATAGAAATTTAAACAAAATAGCAATTAAAAAGAAATTAATATGTCATAACAGCTTTTATTATCAAAACATTATTAAATCAGATAATGATCTCTATTTAATCGATTTTGATAAAATAATATATGAAACTGTTGAATATGATTTAGGTAAATTCATTCAAAGATTGATGTTCAGAAAATCATATAATTGGCAATTTGATAAAGCTAAATTGTTAATAGATAAATATATTTCTTGTTATGATAATTCTATTGACTATAGACTATTATTATCAATAATCATTTTTCCACATAAGTATTGGAAATTAGGTAATAAAAAATATGATAAGAAAAAAAACTTAAATGAAAATTATTATATAAGAAGATTAAAAAAGATAATTAGTAATAATCAATGTATATTAAAATTTATTGACGAGTTTGAAAATTATTATATTAATGTAATATCTAAATAGGTCTTGTGTCTATTTAGATATTTTTTTGTTGTCGTAAAATAGAATAATTTTTATATAGATATTTAAGAGGAAATGCATAAATAATGAAGAATAAGATAATAGAGGTGGTATTATGGAAGAAAAAAAGAACTATTATACATTTAAAGAAGTATGTCAATTAACAGGATATAAAGATTCAGTTATACGTTATTATGAAAAGGAATTTGAACTAAATATTCAAAGAGATACAAAAGGTAGAAGAATATTTTCACAAAATGACTTAAATAACCTATTACAAATAAAAAATCTACAGGAAAAAGGATTGACAAATGGACAAATAAAAAAGATACTTTTTAACCAAGAAGCAGCTATTACAACTCTTGATGCAACAATTGTTTTAGACGATAATAATATAAATGAAAATAATCACGATAGGATAAAATTAATTGAAGAAAAATTAAATGCAATTAATGAAAAATTAGAAGAAATTGATAAAAATGTATTTAGTAAAGAACGTGATGTATTGATTAGTGAAAACATGAAGTTAAAAATGGAATTAAAGCAAAAATGTTATGAAATAATAGAACTTAAAGAAAAATTAAAATATGAAAAACAAACAAAAAAAGGCATCTTAAGCAAATTATTTAGAAAATAGGTGACAAAATGAAAGTAAAAACTATTAACTTGTTTAGATTAATAATAGAAAGAAAACAATTTGATATTTTTATGCTAAAAAAAATATTTAATTTAAGCTTAATAGATGTTTTTTTTAGCAGTTCCTATTTCATAATTGATAACACAATTAAAGGAATTAAGAAAAACAACAGATATTACATTTATATCAAAGGTTCCAATACATCTGTTGAAAATTTAGTAAATAGTATAACTACTTACTATAACAATACAAAATTTTATTTAGAAATAAAGTATATAAAAAGTAATATTGACACCAATAATATTTCTAATAAGTGTATTATACAAAAAAACTTTAAAACAATGGAAATGGATTTAAATAAATATTTAAACTTTTTTTCATTTGATAAATATAGTGATATCAATGTACTAAATATTGATATAAACAAAAACATGGATTTAAGGATTGATATTCAAAATTCAATATTTAATTCAAATGATAGAAAAAGAAGGCCTATAGATAAGAACTATCTATATAAAGAGCTTAATAGTAGATATTTTTTAAAAGATTACTGCTATATGTTATATAAAAATAACCGACCTATAGGTTATGGTCAAGTAATAAAAGATAATTCTCTTTATTATTTGGTTAATTTTGGTATAATAGAAGAGTATCGTGGTAGGGGGTATGCCTATTTATTTCTTAATTATATTTTAAATGATATAAAGAGAAAAAAAGAAATAAAATTATTGCAATTAAATGTTGATAATAACAATATATGTGCTATAAATTTGTATAAAAAAGTAGGATTTATTGAAATTGATAATACTATTATTTTAAAAAGCATATAGAGGGATTAAAGCCCTCTATATGCTTTTATTGCTTCTTTTATAATATTCATAGCTTTCTGTAAATCGTCACAATTTATACAATATGAAATTCTAATTTCATTTTTCCCAAGACCATTAGTAGCATAAAATCCTTCTGCAGGTGCAACCATAACAGTTTCTCCATTTAAATTGAAATCTGTTAATAACCATTTTGAAAAATGTTCTGCATCTTCTATTGGTAATTTTGCAATTACATAAAATGCACCTTTAGGTTTTTGACAGATTACTCCTTCTATTTGTGATAAACCTTCATAAACTACGTCTCTTCTTCGTTGATATTCTTCTTTAACTTCTACAAAATAGTTTTTATCAGTGTTTATCAAATTAGCTGCACCAATTTGTTCTATTGTAGGAACACATAATCTTGATTGGCATAGTTTAAGTACATTTTTTATTAATACTTTATTTTTACTAGCAATTAATCCTATTCTTGCACCACAAGCACTATAACGTTTAGATATACTGTCAATAAGAATAACTCTATCTAAAACATCCTTGACATGCATAAAACTAGTATATTTTAAATTATCATATACAAATTCCCTGTATACCTCATCTGCAATAATATATAAATTGTTTGCTTTAGCTATTTCTGCAACCATCCTTATTTCTTCTTCTGTATATACTACACCTGTAGGATTACCAGGGTTAGATAATAAAATCGCTCTTGTTTTATTGTCAATTAGTTTTTCTATTTCACTTCTATCAGGTAAATGGAATCCATTCTCTGCATAAGTTAAAAAAGGCTTTACATTTACACCTGCAACTTCTGCAAAACCATTATAATTAGTATAAAAAGGTTCTGGTATTATTACATTATCACCAACATCACAAACAGCAAGTAGTGCAAATAAAATTGCTTCACTTCCACCATTTGTAATCATTATCTCATCTTTTTCAAAGTCAATATCCCATTCGGAGTAGTATTTTATAAAACTTTGAATAAGCATATCTATACCTTGAGATGCAGTATATTTTAAAACAGGTTCATTAAATGTTTTAACTGCCTCAAAAAATTCATCTGGTGTTTTTACATCTGGTTGTCCAATATTCAAATGATACACTTTAATTCCTTTTGACTTCGCTTCTTCTGCAAAATACGCTAATTTCCTTATAGGTGATTCTTGCATATTTAATATTCTTGTTGATAAATGCATTAGTATTACCCCCTCATACTATTGTACATATATATATTACCATTAAATTTACAAAAAATAAATAATTGTTAAAATTTTCTCATAATTTTGTTGTGGATATTAGCATAAAATCCAACTCCATCATTATGTATAGTTTCATGTTTGAAATATTTTCTATCCTCTATAGTATATGAAATTTTACCTTTTGTAGATTCATCTTTATTTTTTGCATTATACATATAATCACCTCTATTTATTATTATGACAATTAATTGCACAATTTATTTATATTAAATTTATTTATGTTTATATGTTTTTTTATCGAATTTTGTAGTATAATATATAGTTGCTAAATATTATAATCTATAAGGAAGGTTGATACATATGAATAATAAAAAATATCTAATAGAAACTTGGGGTTGTCAAATGAACGAAGAAGATTCAGAAAAAATGGCTGGTATGCTAAAAGAATTAGGATATAGTAGTGCTACAAGTCGTGAAGATGCAGATATTATTATTTTTAACACTTGTGCTGTCAGAGAAAATGCTGAACTTAAAGTATATGGTAATATAGGTCATTTAAAAGCATTAAAATCTAAAAATCCTGATTTAATAATATGTATTGGTGGATGCATGATGCAACAAAAAGGTATGCCAGAAGAGATTAAGAAGAAGTATCCATATGTAGATATAATATTTGGAACACATAACATTCATAGGCTTCCCGAGTTAATAAACAATGTTAAGCAAGGTAATACAAATATTATTGAAGTATGGGAACAAGAGGGAGATATAATTGAAGGTATTCCAGTTGAAAGAAAAAGTGATATCAAAGCATTTGTAACAATAATGCATGGATGTAATAATTTCTGTACCTACTGTATTGTACCTTACACAAGAGGAAGAGAGAGAAGTAGAAAACCAGAAGCCATTATAGAAGAAATAAAAGATTTAGCAGCAAATGGATATAAAGAAATAACTTTACTTGGACAAAATGTTAATTCATATGGAAAAGACCTTGAAAATATGAGCTTTGCCAAATTATTAAGAATGGTAAATGAGATAGAAGGAATAGAGAGAATAAGATTTACGACATCTCATCCTAAAGATCTAACAGAAGATGTAATACTTGCAATAAAAGAATGTGATAAACTTTGTGAACACATACATTTACCCGTACAATCTGGTAGTACAAGAATATTAAACAAAATGAATAGAAAATATACAAAAGAACAGTATTTAGAATTAGTTGAGTTAATAAAAAAACATATTCCTGATGTTGCTATAACTACTGATATAATTGTTGGATTTCCTGGTGAAACAGAAGAAGATTTCCAAGAAACGCTTGATTTAGTAAAAAAGGTACAATATGATTCTGCGTTTACATTTATTTATTCTATAAGAAAAGGTACACCTGCAGCAGAATATGAAGATCAAGTACCTGAAGATATAAAGCATGATAGATTCAATAGATTAATTGAAATTGTAAATAAAATAATCGAAGAGAAAAATGCACTATATAAAGATAAAATAGTTGAAGTTTTGGTAGAAGAAGTAAGTAAAACTGATGAAACTAAGCTTACAGGAAGAACAAGAACCGGTAAATTAGTTCACTTTAATTCAAATGATAAAAACTTAATTGGTAAACTTGCTAAAGTTAAAATTACTGAACCCAGAAACTTTATATTAATTGGAGAATTTATTGAAGTAATAAGATAACGGCATATTAGTCTATGGCTATATGCCATTTTTTAAGGAGGTATGTATTTTGGGATTAACTCCAATGATGCAACAATATTTAGAAATTAAAAATTCCTGTAAAGATTGTATATTATTTTTTCGTTTAGGCGATTTTTATGAAATGTTTTTTGAAGATGCAAAAATTGTATCTAAGGAATTAGAAATAACTTTAACAGGTCGTGATTGTGGATTAGAAGAGAGAGCACCTATGTGCGGTGTTCCTTACCATTCTGCTGAAACCTATATATCAAAATTAATAGAAAGAGGTTATAAAGTAGCAATTTGTGAACAGGTAGAGGATCCTAATGAAGCAAAAGGTATTGTTAGGAGAGAAATTGTAAAAATTATAACCCCCGGAACATTACTTGAAGGAAATTTATTAGAGGATGATAAAAATAATTTTATTGCATGTATTAAAAGAATTGATACTGGTTTTTCTATATCTGTATGCGATGTTTCAACGGGTGATTTTTTTGTAACTTCTATGGATAATAATAATATTTATATAATTACTGATGAATTATTTAAATATAAACCATCTGAAGTTTTAATAATAGAAACTAAAAGCAATGATTTATTAATAAATTCAATTAAAGAAAAATTTAACTCATTAGTCGAAGTAGTTGATGAAATTCAAAACTATACAGAATTCAAAAATCATTTTGGTGAAAAAATAAATATTCTAAATGAATTGGAATTAGAATGTAGTTCTACACTTTTTGATTATTTAAAAAACACCCAAAAATCTATATTAGGTAATATAAATGACATAACTAAATATCAAATAAATAATTATATGCTATTAGATAGCAGTACCAGAAGAAATTTAGAACTAACTGAAACTATTATAAATAAAACCAAAAAAGGCTCTCTTTTTGGGATACTTGATAAAACTCGAACTTCAATGGGAGCCAGAAATTTAAGAAGATGGATTGAAGCTCCACTTACAAATATTATAGAAATCAATAACAGACTTGATGCAGTAGAAGAACTCATAAATAATATCTATCATTTAGATAATTTAAGAGAATCTTTAAAAAAAGTGTATGACATAGAGAGGCTATTGTCTAAAATCGTGTATGGATCTGCAAATGCACGCGATCTTATTTCTTTAAAAAATTCAATATCAGAATTACCTTATATAAAAACTATACTTCAAAATTTTAATTCAAACTTATTAAAAGGTATATACAATGATTTTGATACTTTAGAAGATATATATAATTTAATTAATATATCTATAGATGATAATCCACCAATTAGCGTAAAAGAAGGTAATATAATAAAAAAAGGTTTTAATGAAAATGTAGATAAATACAGATTAGCTTCAATAGAAGGTAAAAATTGGATTGCTAATTTAGAACAAAAGGAAAAAGAAACAACAGGTATTAAATCATTAAAGGTTGGATTTAATAAAGTTTTTGGTTATTATATAGAAGTTACAAAAGCAAATCTTTCATATATACCTGAAGATAGATATATAAGAAAACAAACACTATCAAATGCAGAAAGATTTATAACACCAGAATTAAAAGAAATAGAAAATACAATATTAAATGCAGAAGATAACTTGCTTAAATTAGAGTATGAAATTTTTGTTGATATTAGAAACAAAGTTGCTGCTCAATCTAATAGGATTCAAAAAACAGCTAAACTAATAGCTATACTTGATACAATTCAATCCTTTGCAAAAGTGTCCATTGAAAACAATTATACAAAACCATCTATTAATAATGATGGAATTATATCCTTAAAAGAAGCAAGACATCCAGTAATAGAAAATATGATAAATGAACCATTTGTACCAAACGATTGTTTTATTGATAATAGTGACAATATGATTTTGATAATAACTGGTCCTAATATGGCAGGTAAATCAACCTTTATGAGGCAAGTAGCTATAATTAGCCTCATGTCACAGATAGGTTGCTTTGTTCCAGCTAAAAGTGCAAATTTACCAATTGTAGATAAAATATTTACACGTATTGGGGCTTCAGATGATATATCCTCTGGTAAAAGTACATTTATGGTAGAGATGAGCGAAGTATCATACATTTTAAAAAATGCAACATCTAAAAGTTTATTAATTTTAGATGAAGTAGGTAGAGGAACTAGTACCTTTGATGGATTAAGTATTGCTTGGTCTGTTGTTGAATACATTGCAAATAAAATTAAAGCAAAAACACTCTTTGCAACACACTATCATGAACTTACTGAACTTGAAGATAAATATAAATGTATAAAAAACTATTCTATTGAAGTTAAAGAATTTGATAATAAAGTAATATTTCTTCACAAAATTAGACGTGGTAAAGTTGATCAAAGTTATGGAATTGAAGTTGCAAAACTTGCTGGTTTACCAGATGAAGTGATTTTAAAGGCTAAAGAAATATTGGCACACTTGGAAGATAATAAAGATAGCCATATATCTAAAAATACATTTAACAATAAATTTACTTATAAAGATAGTCAAAAGAAAGGAAATGAAAAAGAAATTGCAGCAGAAAGATTGGAGTTAAATTTATTTAATTATAAAGAAAATGAAATTATAAATGAACTTAGCGAATTAGACATATTAAATATGACTCCTATGCAAGCATTTAATTATATCTACGATTTAATAAATAGAGTAAAAAGAATCAGGAGCTGATTAAATGGGTGATATTAATATATTAAGTAATGATTTAATAAATAAAATTGCTGCTGGTGAAGTTATAGAAAGACCAGCATCTATAGTAAAAGAATTGATTGAAAATTCTATAGATGCTGGTGCTTCTGAAATTATTGTTGAAGTAGAGAATGGGGGTATATCCTTTATACGAGTATCCGATAATGGTAAAGGAATAAAAGAAGATGATATAGAAAAGGCCTTTATGAGACATGCTACAAGTAAAATCAAAAATGAGTATGATCTATTTAAAATTACTTCTCTTGGGTTTAGAGGGGAAGCTTTAGCAAGTATTGCATCAGTATCAAAGGTAGAACTCATAACTAAAACAAGTCACTCTGATTTTGGTATAAAAGCTCAATTAGAAAACGGTAATATAATATTAAAAGAATACTGTGGAAGTACAAATGGAACAACAATAACTGTAAGAGATATTTTTTATAATGTTCCAGCAAGATTAAAATTTTTAAAATCTCCATCTCGTGAACAAGCATATATAACCGAAATAATAGAAAATTTAGCACTATCTCACCCTCAGATTTCTTTTAAATATATATCAAATAAAAAAACAGTATTTATTACAACTGGGGATGGAAATTTAAAGAATGTTATATATATAATATACGGAAAAAGTGTATTCGAAAATTTAATTGAAATTAATTCATCAAAAGAAACAATAACTTTAAAAGGTTTTATAGGCAACAGTAAACTTGAAAAGAACAATAGAAACTATCAATCTATATTTGTAAACGGGAGATTAATTAAAAATAAAACAGTTACCGCTGCAGTTGAAAATGCATATAAATCAATGATATCAATAAATAAATTCCCCTTATTTGTTCTAAATCTATTTATTAATCCTGAGCTTATCGATGTAAATGTTCATCCAACTAAAGCAGAAATAAAGTTTTCTGATGAGCAGAAAATATTTAAAGAAGTTTATTCTATAATAAAGGATTCACTTTTAAAGAAAGAATTTATTCCTTCATATAATATTGATGACAATACAGTCGATACCAAAACAGAGTTTTCACTAAATGATAATTATATAAATAGTTTAGAAGAAAAAAATAGTATATTTAAAGAAAATATTGATAATAATTATAATGTCTATTCATCTAATAAATTTAGTAAAGAAGATATATATAAAAACATTAGCTTTAATTTAAACACTATAGATATAGAAAAAGAAGTATTACAAGAAAATATAGAACAAAACAATACTATATCTAACTCAAATATTAAACCTGAAATAATTACTGATAATAATTATGAACAATCTATAATAATAAATCCATCTTTCCTATTGCTAACCGTTGTTGGACAATTACATTTTACTTATATTATTGCTGAAGCAATTGAAGGTTTTTATTTAATTGATCAGCACGCAGCACATGAAAGAGTTTTGTTTGAAAAATATTTAGATGAATATAATAGTGGTAATTTGAATAAGCAAATTTTGCTATCACCAATTATATTGGAATTTTCACCAAGTGATAAGGAAAAAATATTTAACAATATGCCATTATTAAATAAATTAGGATTTGATTTTGAGGATTTTGGTGGAAATTCAATATCTTTAAGAACAGTCCCAAATAATCTTAAGATAAAAAATTATAAACTACTTCTAGAAGAAATACTATTAAACATTAACAATGAAATTCAATCTAATACAATAGAAAAAATTATATACACTATGGCTTGCAAAGATGCAGTTAAAGCAGGCGACAAATTAAACCATCAAGAAATATTAAATTTGATTAAAGAACTTAGCAAATGTAAAAACCCATTTACTTGCCCTCATGGAAGACCAACTATGATAAAATTTGATTATATAGATTTAGAAAAAAAGTTTAAAAGAATAATGTAGGTGATAAAATGAAAAAAAAGAAAAAAATAATAATTATAGCTGGTCCTACTGCGTCAGGCAAAACAAGTCTTGGAATAGAATTAGCTAAAAAAATAAATGGAGAAATTATATCTGCTGACTCAATGCAAATATATAAATATATGGATATTGGAACAGCAAAACCAACTGAAGATGAAATGCAAGGTGTAAAACATCACCTTATTGATATAATATACCCAGATGAAGAATTTAGTGTAGCTCTTTTTAAACAATACGCAGATAAAGCAATTGAACTTATATACTCAAATGGTAAAATACCTATAGTTGTCGGTGGTACGGGTTTATATATAAATTCTCTAACATATAGCTTAAATTTCAGTGATAGTGCACCTGATAAGGAATATAGAGAGTATCTTGAAAATATTGCTAATCAATTTGGTGCAAATCATTTACATGATATGTTAAAAGATATAGACCCCGAAGCAGCAAAAAATATTCACCCTAACAATGTAAAAAGAGTAATAAGAGCATTAGAAGTATTTAAAAACACCGGAAAAAGGATATCTGAATATCAAAGTACAACAAAACTAAATGAACCTGATTATGAATTTGCTTATTTTTGTCTTGATATGCCAAGAGATGTATTATACGATAGAATAAATAAAAGAGTAGATACCATGTTCGAAAAAGGATTAATACAAGAGGTAGAAAAGCTTTTAAACCTTGGTTATTCAAGAGATTTGCAATCAATGCAAGCAATAGGATATAAAGAGGTTTTTGATTATTTAGACGGCAAACTTTCTTTAGAAGAAGTGAAGGATATTATAAAGCAAAACTCAAGAAGATATGCAAAACGTCAATTAACATGGTTTAGAAAAGATACTCGAATCTATTGGCTGGATGTTTATAATAAGCAACTCGACGAAATACTTTCAAATATGTTAGGATATATAGAAGGAAAATTAAAAATCTTATAGAATATAATAATTAAAATTATATTGGAGGATGATAGTATGGCAAAAAGTATTAATAATTTACAAGATGTATTCTTAAATAATGCTCGAAAAGGGAAGATCCCTGTATCAATTCATTTAGTAAACGGTTTTCAATTAAAGGGTTTAGTAAGAGGATTTGATAGTTTTACAATAATATTAGAATCTGAAGGAAAACAAATATTAGTATATAAACACTCTGTTACAACTGTAACACCAGCTAAACCTATATTATATAATCAAGATGAACTAAATAATAACCTAAATAAATAACAAAGCTTAAAAGGCTTTGTTATTTATTTGTAATTAATGTTTACATAATATATTTTATGTTGATAATTTGTATTTTTACTAATTTAATGTTAGAATAACTATGTTTGAAGAAGGGAGGATAATAAAAATGTTTGAAGATTTATACATAAAAAATGGAATAAAAAAAGAAATTATTGAATTATCATCAAAAGCAGAGGATATCATTTATCCAATCTTTAAAGAATTAGATAAAATTAAGGAATACAATCAACTTAAAGTATTAAATGCAATGCAACAAGAAAAACTTAGCGATTCTCATTTCACTTTTAGTACTGGTTATGGCTACGGTGATATAGGAAGAGACATTGTAGATAGAATTTATGCAAATATTTTTAATGCAGAAGATGCAATAGTAAGACCTCATATAGTTTCTGGAACACACGCAATTGCTGCAGCACTACAAGCTGTTTTAAGACCAGGAGATACTTTAATGTCCATTACAGGAACTCCATATGATACTTTGTTAAAAGTCATTGGTATAAAAGGAAGTGGTATGGGTTCTTTAAAGGAATATGGTATAAACTATAAACAGATTAATTTAAACAATAATTTTAAAATTGATATAGATGCAGTTAAAGAAGAATTAAAGAAGGATAATACTATTAAAGTTATATCTATGCAGCGTTCTACAGGTTACGATTGGAGACCTGCTTTAACTATAAATGATATTGAAATAGCTATAAAAGAAATTAAAAAAATTAATGAAAAGGTTATTGTTTTTGTTGATAACTGTTATGGGGAATTTTTAGATTTTAAAGAACCAACTGATGTAGGTGCAGATTTAGTAGCTGGTTCTTTAATTAAAAATATAGGTGGAGGAATTGCACCAACAGGAGGATATGTTGTAGGTAAAAAAGATTTAATTGAATTAGTTTCATATAGATTGACTGCACCTGGACTTGGAAGAGATTGTGGTTCTACTTTTGGTGTTATACGACAAATATTACAAGGATTGTTTTTAGCACCTCATATTACAATTGAAGCTTTAAAGGGAGCTATTTTTTGTTCTAAATTGATGGAACTTGCTGGATTTGAAGTTTCTCCTAAATATAACGAAAAAAGAAGTGATATAATTCAAGCTATTAAATTCAATGATGAGAAATTATTAATAAATTTTTGCAAAGGGATCCAAAAAGGTTCACCTGTAGATTCGTTTGTAGAGTGTGAACCTTGGGATATGCCTGGTTATTCTGATCCTGTTATAATGGCTGCTGGAGCATTTATTCAAGGATCATCTATTGAATTAAGTGCTGATGCACCTATAAGACCACCATATATCGCTTATGTTCAAGGTGGATTAACATATGAACACTCAAAAATAGGTGTTATGAAAGCATTATCAAACATATTTTAAAAGGCCAACAATTTTGTTGGCCTATCTATATCTTCTAAAAACACCTATTACCTTACCAATAATAGCACAATCTTTTACTATTATTGGATCCATATGTGAATTTTCAGGTTGTAATCTAATTTGCCCATCTTCTTTATAAAATCTTTTAACAGTAGCAGAATCATCAATTAAAGCAACTACAATATCTCCGTTTTTTGCAACTGGCTGTTTTTCAACTATTACATAGTCTCCATCTAATATACCTGCATTAATCATGCTTTCCCCTTCAATTCTTAACAAAAAAACATCAGTATTTTTATTAAAGTAATTAAGTGGTAGTGGAAAATAATCTTGTATTTCTTCAAAAGCTAATATAGGATTGCCTGCAGACACACTTCCTACTATTGGCGCTTTTATTATATCACTATTATCTTCAAATATATTTTCATTTAATATTTCTATAGCTCTTGGCTTTGTAGGATCACGTCTAATAAGTCCCTTTTTTTCTAACTTTTCAAGATGAGCATGTACAGTAGAAGTGGATTTTAATCCAACAGCCAAACCAATTTCTCTAACTGATGGGGGATAACCTCTTGTTGAAATTTCTTGCCTTATAAATTCTAAAATCTTCTGTTGTTTATCGCTTAATCCGTTTATTATCATTTACTACACCCCTTAATTTTTGTCTTTGTATTAATTATATCATTTAATTTAAAAAGTTTCAAACTGATGTTCGATAAACTTGACAACGAACATATGTTTGTATTAAAATTATCATAGAACATATGTTTGGAGGGTGAAAAAGATGAAAAAATATTTTAAAGGGTTAATTTCTTTATTATTATTCTTTTTAATAATTTCATTTTATATTTCAAAAGTTTCAAGTTATTATAAAAATAATATAAAAAATAAAACAATTACATACAAAGAAGTTGTAGTAAAAAAAGGCGATACAATATGGAATATTTCTATTAAATACACACCTAAAGATAAAGATGTAAGAAAAACAGTTTATGAAATAAGAAAAATCAATAATTTAAATGATTGCATTATTTTCCCTGGCCAAACTTTAAAAGTACCTATTGACAAATAAGTACTTTTAAATAAAAATATAAAAGTAGATTTTATATTTTAAAAAAGGAGTTATGAAAAAATGACTAAAAAATGCATTATTGATAACAATAAAGAATGTACAAATTGTAATGAATGCAATGTATGCGACTTAAACCCAAACAAAATATGCAATAATTGTATGGAATGTCTTAATATAAACGATTATGATTATAAAGAAATACATATTGATGGTATAATAGATGAAGAAGATTATGAAGACTACATATATGACGAGGAAACATTAAACCAAGAAGATGATAACATTCTTTTTAAAGATAGTATATATATAGACGAAATAGAATAGAAAGGAAGAGTAGAATTTACTCTTCCTTTTTTTCTATAGTTATACTTGATAGTGGATTTGCATTAACAGCCCTTCTTAACTTTTCATCATCTATATGTGTATATATTTGTGTTGTAGAAACACTTTCATGCCCCAATATTTGCTGCAATGCTCTTATATCAACATTACCATACTTATACATCAATGTCGCAGCAGTATGCCTTAACTTATGTGGAGTATATTTTTCATCACCCAATCCAGCCTTTTCAATATATTTTTTAACAAGAATCTCTACAGTTCTTTTATTTATTCTGGTTTTTCTTTCACTTAAAAACAAAGCCTTTTCGTCTTTAGCATCTTTAGGTCTTACTGCTAAATATCCATTTATTGCTTCAATACAAGCTTTATTTAAGTAAACCGTTCTTTCTTTATTACCTTTACCAATAACAGTTAAAATATCTCCTTTTATTTTATCAATATCAATTCCAACCAACTCAGATAATCTTAGCCCACAATTTAAAAAAAGCATTATCATCGCATAATCTCTTTCTTTATGTTTACCATCAATAACATTTATCAACTTTTTACTTTGTTCTAAAGTTAAATAAACAGGATGTCTTTTTGATATCTTTGGGCTTTCAAGTTCCTTTGCAGGATTTTCACTTATTAACTTAACTTTTGTTTCAAGATAATTAAAAAAAGCCCTTATTGCAGCAGTTTTCCTTGCTCTGGCATAGCTGCTATTTTGACGTTCTAAAGTTATATAATTAATAAAAGAGTAGATATCATACAAAGTGATATTTCTTATAAATTCGATGTTTATATCATTTATTTTTACCTCATCAACTGTAATATCAACATCATTTGTAATGTTTTTTATGTATTTTATATATTTCAAAAACAATTTTAAATCAACTTTATATCCCATAACAGTATTATAAGATTTTGCCTTTACGTTAATCAAATACGCAAGAAAATCATTCAATATAATAGGACATTCTTTATCAAATATAGAAGATAAATTCATTTCAACCCCCCTCTTAAACAATATTACTAATTTCGCTAAATTGATATTTAGCGAAATTAGTATATGTAAATCCTAAATAAAAACGTTTTTAAAATATATTATTTCTTAAACTTGTTCTTTTTCCCTAATGTTAAGATAAATTCTTTTTGAACCCAAATATAAAGCAAAATAAATAATACAAATAATATTATTCTTAACATAACATCACCTTAAATTATTATTTTTGTTATATGTATTAATAACAGCCTCGATTACCGATGATTTAAAAGCTTTATTTTCCAACGTCCTTACACCTTCAATAGTTGTACCTCCCGGAGAGCAAATCATATATTTTAAGACACAGGTATTAATATCATCGTTTTGAAGCATTTTAACAGTTCCATTAATAGTATCACAAACTACATTCAGTGCTTCCTTATAAGGAATTCCAATATAAACCCCTGCATCAATTAAAGCTTCAATAAATTCTGCTATAAAAGCTGGACCACTACCACTTATTGCAGAATATTTATTTATATCTTTTTCATCTACCTCTATAACTTTACCAACCGAACTTAGAATATCTATGACTTGCTTTCGTTCCGAATCACATAAATTTAAAAACGTTGCTGCAGTAACACCTTCATTAACAAGTGCTGCAACATTTGGCATAATTCTTGCAATTTTGTAATATCCAGTATTTTTGTTTATTTCATCTATCGTTACACCTGCTGCCATCGAAATTAAAATCTTATCATCTGAATAATTATCTTTTACAACACTATAAATATCTTTATAGACATTTGGTTTAACAGCTAAAAATATATATTTAGAATTTCTAAATAATTCATTATAACTTTTACATATATTAACATTAAAAGTGTTATATGCATTTTGAAGTTTTAAATCGTCTACATCGTAGATATAAATTAAATTATTAATGCTATTATTTTTATTAATCAACCCCTTAGTTATAGCAGTTGCCATATTACCAAAACCTATAAAACCTATCACATCTCCACCTCCATAAACATAAACTTTCTTATTTAATTATAATCAAAACAAATACAAAATAAAAGGAATAAAATAAGCGACTTTAAAAGCCGCTTATACAGTTATTTCTGCCTCAATTTTCTCTATATCTTTATATTTCTTTATTATCGGTTCAACTACTTCATCAATAAATTCTTCTACCTGTTCTTTAGAACGTCCAATATAGTTATCTTCATTCATTATATCTTTTAAAGTATCCTTATCTAAATTAAAAGCTGGATCATTTATAATTCTTTCTAACAAATCATTCTCTCCACCATATACCTTTATATTTTTGGAAGCCTCCATAGAATGAACTCTTATCCTTTCATGCAATTCTTGCCTATCGCCACCTTTTTTAACGCATTCCATTAAAATATTTTCTGTTGCCATAAAAGGTAATTCTTCTCTTACTCTTCTTAATATAATCTTTTCATTAACAACTAAATTTGAAGTAATATTTATATATAAATTCAATATACCATCTACTGCTAAAAAGGATTCTGCTAATACCAATCTCCTATTTGCTGAATCATCTAAAGTTCTTTCAAACCATTGTGTAGACGCTGTTATATCTGCATTAGCAGAATTTACAATGACATATCTCGCTAGTGCTGATATTCTTTCTGATCTCATTGGATTTCTTTTATAAGGCATTGCAGAAGATCCAATTTGATTTTTTTCAAATGGTTCTTCTATCTCTTTAAAACTTTGTAGTATGCGTATATCATTACTGAATTTATAAGCACTTTGTGCAATACTTGATAATACATTTAAAACAAAAACATCCTGTTTTCTTGGATATGTTTGCCCTGTTACCTTGAAATATTTATTATCAAAACCTAATTTTCTACAGACAATCTCATCAAGTTTCTTTACTTTTTCATGATCTCCATTGAATAATTTTAAAAAACTTGCCTGTGTTCCTGTAGTACCTTTAACCCCTAAAAGCTTAAGATTTTCTATACAATACTCTATTTGTTCTAAGTCCATAACCAATTCCTGCAACCATAAACAAGCTCTTTTACCCACCGTCGAAAGCTGTGCAGGTTGTAAATGAGTATATGATAATGTAGGTAATGCTTTATATTTTAATGCAAAATCTCTTAAATTTTTGATACACATTACTATCTTTTCCCTAATAAGTTCCAATGATTCTTTCATAATAAGAACATCGGTATTATCTCCAACATAACAACTTGTTGCACCTAAATGGATTATTGGCTTTGCCTTTGGGCATTGTTCTCCATACGCAAATACATGAGACATAACATCATGTCTGGTTTCTTTTTCCCTCTGTTCAGCCACTTCATAATTTATATTATCAACATTTTCTTTTAATTCATCTATCTGTTCTTGTGCAATTGAAAGTCCTAACTCTTTTTCAGCCTCGGCTAATACAACCCATAGTTTTCTCCAAGTTTTAAATTTCTTTTCATCAGAAAACAAATATGACATTTCTTTGCTTGCATATCTTTTAGTCAATGGACTTATATATAATTGCCTATCATCCATATCTTTCGCCTCCTAACGAATATTTTATTATGTATATCTTTTTTATTTCGCATTTATATTATAACATAAAAATATAAAAAGTAGGAGTATTTCTCCTACTTTATTTTTTGTACAAAACTATCGATTCTATCCAATCCTTCTTTTATTTGTTCTAATGAAGTTGCAAATGATAATCTAATATAATTATCATCCCCAAAAGCATCACCAGGAATAACCGCAACCTTTTCTTCTTCCAACAATACATTTGCAAAATCCAACGATGTTAATATTTTATTGTCATTAAATACCTTTCCCTTTATATTAGAAATATTTATCATAACATAAAAAGCACCTACTGGCTTAACACATGATAGTCCTGATATTTTATTAATTCTATCAACCATAAAATTTCTTCTTATTTCAAATTCTTTTCTCATTATTTCAATTTCTTCTTGGTTTCCCCTTAAAGCCTCAACACTTGCATATTGTGCTATTGTATTTGGATTTGAAGTAGCATGACTTTGTATATTAGCCATCAATGCAGCAATCTCTCTATTTGAAGCAGTGTAACCTATTCTCCAACCTGTCATTGCATATGCCTTTGACATCCCATTTATAACAATTGTTCTCTGTTTAATATCTTCATTCAAAGATGCTATACTTATATGTTTATATCCATCATAAATTAATTTTTCATAAATTTCATCAGATATAACTATCAAATCATTTTCAACTGCAATCTCAGCAATTTTGAATAGTTCATCTTCTGTATAAACTGTTCCTGTAGGATTACTTGGGCTATTTATTATAATCGCTTTAGTTTTAGTTGTTATTTTATTTCTTAATTCATCAATATCAATTTTAAATTGATTTTTTTCGTCTGTATGTATAAAAACAGGTACCGCATCAACCAATTTAACAAGCTCAGGATAACTTACCCAATAAGGTATTGGGATGATAACCTCATCGCCTGGATTACATATAGCCATAAGTGCATTATATATCGAATGCTTTGCTCCATTTGAAATTACTATTTCAGCTGGAGTATACTCTAATCCATTTTCGTTTCTCAATTTATCGCATATAGCTTCTTTTAATTCCATTATACCTGAAGCAGGAGTATATCTTGTTAATCCTTTGTTAATTGCATCAATTGCTGCATCTTTAATATATTGTGGTGTATCAAAATCTGGTTCACCTGCACCAAAACTAATTACATTTATTCCTTCACTCTTCATCTTTTTTGCCTTAGCTGTTATTGCCAAGGTAGTAGATGGTGCAATTTGTTTTGCTTTTTTTGATAACTCCATAATATCCCTCCCATAATTATTCATATATAGTCTTTAATGTATACTTTAAAATATACATTGACTCTTCAATTAGTGGTTTATTTATATTCTTTATTATTTCATAGTGTTTTCTTCCATTATCGGTTATTCTATATATTCTTTTTGTTTTTTTATCCGGTTCTTCCCACCATCCCTCAATCAGTAAGTTTTCTTCCATATCCCTTAGCAATGGATATATCATTCCTGGACTTGGTTTCCATATATAATTTAAACTATTTTCAATCAAATCAATCAATTCATTACCATAGCAATTTTTATTATTTAAAAAATGTAAAATAAATAATTTAACTATAGTAGTAGTATTAAACTTACTTGGTAATTGCCTATTTCTTGTTTGGCCATTAGACATTAGTTCCACCTCTTTATATACACATTTATTACTACCTATATATTAAATATAACATTAAAATCTCAAGCTGTCTATAAATTTTGCAATTTTTCATTCATTTTTTATACAAAAATAAAAATGGAGAGTCAAACTCTCCATTTAAAAAATATTATCTTGGCTGAATTATAAATTTTATTGCTGTTCTTTCTTCTCCATCAATATTTACATCAGTAAATGCAGGTATGCATATTAAATCAATACCACTTGGTGCAACAAATCCTCTTGCAATTGCAACTGCCTTTATAGCTTGATTGATTGCACCTGCACCAATTGCCTGCATTTCAGCAATTCCCTTCTCCCTAACAACACCTGCTAAAGCACCTGCTACAGAATTTGGATTTGACTTTGCTGAAACCTTTAATACTTCCATTTTTGTACCTCCTTAATGTTGCATATTATTTTTCTAATATTCTATATTCTACACTAATTTAAAAATTCCTTCTTAAATTTACAAATTATTTTACTATTTACAAATAAAAAATAATAAGGACAGTTAAAAACTATCCTTATTATTTTGCATATTCAATAGCTCTTATTTCCCTTATTACATTAACTTTAATTTGACCTGGATATTCTAATTCACTTTCTATTCTCTTTACAATATCTCTTGCCATCTGAATCACATCAGCATCTGATATCTGTTCTGGTTTAACCATAATTCTTATTTCTCTACCTGCTTGAATAGCATAAGATTTTTCTACTCCTTCAAAGGAATCAGCAATTTCTTCTAATTTTTCTAATCTCTTTATATAAGCTTCAAGCGTTTCTCTTCTTGCTCCAGGTCTTGCGGCTGAAATCGCATCTGCAGCTTGAACTAATATAGCCTCTATTGTCTGCGGTTCTAAATCACCATGGTGTGCTGATACAGCATGTATCACTGCTGGAGATTCATTGTATTTCTTTAATATATCTCCACCTATTAATGCATGTGGGCCTTCTATTTCATGATCTAAAGCTTTACCTATATCATGTAAAAGACCAGCTCTTTTTGCTAATGCAACATCAGCTCCAAGTTCAGAAGCCATCAACCCTGCTAAATAAGAAACTTCTATAGAATGTTTTAAAACATTTTGTCCATAGCTTGTTCTGTACTTTAGTCTACCAAGCAATCTAATTAATTCACTATGTAAACCATGTACACCAGTTTCAAAAGTAGCTTGTTCGCCTTGTTCGCGAATATCATTTTCAACTTCTTTCTTTGCCTTTTCAACCATCTCTTCAATTCTTGCAGGATGTATTCTACCATCTGCTATTAGCTTCTCTAATGCAAGTCTTGCAACTTCTCTTCTTATTGGATCAAAACCAGATAATATTACTGCTTCAGGTGTATCATCAATAATTAAATCGATACCCGTTAATGTTTCTAATGTTCTAATGTTTCTACCTTCTCTTCCAATAATTCTACCCTTCATTTCATCATTTGGTAGACTTACAACTGAAACTGTAGTTTCAGCAACATGATCTGCAGCACATCTTTGTATTGCACAAGCAATTATTTCTCTTGCTTTTTTGTCAGCTTCTTCTTTTGCTTTAGTTTCAATTTCCTTAATTAACATTGCTGCATCATGTTTAACTTCTTCTCTTACATTATTTAAGATTATTTCCTTAGCCTCTTCAGTTGTTAGGTTAGCAATTCTTTCAAGTTCTTGAACTTGCTTTTTATAAACTTCATTCACCTGTTCTTGTAATTCTTGAATTTCTTGTTGTTTTTTTACTAAGCTTTCTTCTCTTGCTTCTAATGTTTCTACCTTTTTATCGAGAGTCTCCTCTCTTAAAATTAATCTTCTCTCCATTCTTTGAATTTCATTTCTTCTTTCTCTTACTTCTTTTTCAAATTCATTTCTTAACTTATGAACTTCTTCTTTTGCTTCAAGCATAGCCTCTTTTTTCTTTGATTCTGCCTCTTTTTCTGCATCTGACACAATCTTTTTTGCCAATTCTTCAGCTGATTGAATCTTTTTTTCAGATATATTCTTTCTTATAAAATAGCCTAAAAAGAAGGCTATCACTCCTGTAGCCCCAATCAATAAAAGCCAAACAAGCGTTTCTATACACAACACCTCCCTCTACAGTCAAACAATATTTATTGTATAACATATAGTTATTTTTAAATTAATAAGGTTTAATCAACAAGAGACTCCTTAAATAATTAACTTAAAATAGAAGCAAGAATTAACGAAAAATTAAACCATTATTTGTATTTATTTTATTATAGTTTTAATTTTATGTCAAGTTACAGGGGTAACACTACTAACAGTATCAATTAATTCTACCCTATACTTTTTATCTGCAGATTCTAATAGATGTGTATTATGAGTAACCATAATAATCTGCCTATTAAACATTTTAGAAACCTGCTTTAAAAATTCAGCAACATTAATTACATAATCTTCACTCACATGCTTTGCTGGTTCATCTAATATTAATGGACCATTTATTTTTGGATTATGAGCTTCTAATAGTGCTATCCTAAGTGCCAAAGATACTATATCAACTACTCCTCCTCCTCTTGATACCTCAGGTCTAGTTGTTACACTTTGTCCATTTTCTAAAGGGGTTATAACAAAAAAATCTGCTTCATTTCTATTTGCTTTTTCATTTAACTCTATTTTAAACTCAATATTTGAATTAAAAATATACTGCAAACAATTTGTTACAATATATTCAATTTGCTGTTTTGATTGATTACGAGCATATTCAGAAACATTTTGAAGTAGCCTTTTAGATTCTAACAAAGTAAGTTCCCTTTTTTCTAAAACTTTTAACTTTTCTTCTATTGCTTTTTTTTCATTATTTAGAGCCTGTAATTGTCCCTTAAGTTCATAGTAAATTTGTTTTTCTTCTTCAAATTTCTTATTTAAACAATTTAATTTTTCTAACCACATATTATCACCCTATATATCCTTTGGTATTAAACCTTCTGCTTCATTAATTAGAGCCAGTATTTCGTTTTCTAAGTTTTTTATTTCTTGCTCTAAATTATCAGGTTCAAACCCTAATTTTTTTATTTCATTCATTAATTCTTTTTTCTGTATTTGAAGCTGTTCTAATCTTGTCTCAGCTTTTATTCTTTTATTTTTTGCATATTCAAGTCTTCGTTTTAAATCATTTAATTTTTCTTCGTAGTTATACATTTATTATTCCTCCTCAATTATACTTAAAATTTTATCAATACTTAATTCATCAATTTCACTTCCACACATAGGACAAACATTTATATTTTTTAATATACTTTTATAACTATCCTTTAAATTAGAAATTTCAGCTGTACATTTTTTATAATCTAAAGATATATCTGAAATTTCTTTTTTCATTTTATTATAGTTTTCACTATAATCTATAATATTTTTAAATTTGTATATTTTTTCATCAATAAAATATATTAATTCAATACACCTATCTAGTTTATCAAACTTTTTCATATATTCATTTCCTTTAGAAATAGACATAGTACACGAAATATATTTATTGTATTTATCATTTAATTGAGAATACTTAATAAGTACCTGTTCTATTTTTTGTACTATCTTATCTATCTCAGGAATATTTCTTGTATTAACTTCAATCTTTTCATTTAATTTTATATCATTATTTAATGTAAAACTTTTTTGTTTTAATTCATATAAAATGCCATATTTTTGTATTAGATCAATTAATTTTTTTATATATGTATTTACTGTATCTATATTATCTGTCTTTTCTATTATTTCCTGCTGTTTTAAAATATCACTACTTATTAGATTTATACTGCTATTTATATTATTTAATTTTATAAAATCATATATTTTTTTCTCTAATATTTTTATATCGAAGTTTTCTATAAACTTTAATTCTTGAACAGTTTTTTCCATTTCTATAATTTCTGTATTTAATTGTTTTATCGTTTCATTATATTTTTTTATTACATCTAATAAATTTATCTTTTGTTGAAGCTTATACAATATTTTTTCTTTCTCTATTATATATAATTCTAAATCATTTACATAGTTTAAAGAATCTATCTTCTTATTAATTTCACTTAAATTGTCTTTTATGACTTTTGTATCGCTTTGAATAAGATTGATGTCTTTGTTTATATCCTTAATAGCTTCATCTATTATATTTAGCCCTACAATCTTACCTATTGCCTTTGATTTAAAAGAATTAGGTTGACTTAACAAAAACGGTCCTTCTAATTGTTCTGATAAATTTAAACACATGTCATTATCCTTGTCAATTTTTATTTTTTTAATCTTATGAGCCTCTAATATTTCTAACGGAATATCGTTACCAAATCCTTCGAATACAAATTCTTCTCCATTCTTAATTAATCTATATGAATTTTTAGTTTTTGTTCTTTCTCTTATTATTTTTACTCCATCTGATAAGGTTAAAGTTACTCTACAGTAATTAGAATCAAACCTTATAAACTCAGAACCCTTGGGTTCATTAAATAAGCACCATTTTAAAGCCCTTATAATGGCTGATTTCCCATTATCAGAGGGACCTACAATAACATTTAAATTTTCGCTAAAATCAAGCTTTGAATATTTATGTGATTGAAAATTTTCAATTTCAATTGATTTTATGTAAATCAATCTACCACCTCATTTGACAAAATCATATGTGCCTTAGTTAATCTGTCTAATACCTCTTTTTTAATTTCATCTGGTATAGATTCCTTTTTTGCAACCTCCTCAACTATTTGATTAATACTTAACATCTCAAATTCACCATAAGTATTAACAGTTTGAATTATATTATTAAATAATATTTCTCTTTGTTCTTGTATCTTAATAAAACTTCTATCTAATATATCTTCACCCCGAGGTGCTGATTTTATTTTTTCAATAGATATAGATATACCGTCATCTATATTTATCACTGCAAAACTAGGACTTCTTTTAATTTCTGATAAACTATTGTTTATTCTAACAATTGCACCTGGATTAACAAAATATTTGTCTTCAAACTTAATTAGTCCATAACCTGTATGGTAATGACCACATAATGTTATATCTGCTTCTGTTTTTTGAACAATCTCTTCAATTGTTGTATGAGGCACTTCTTTTATAAATGGTTTTTCCATTAGCATACCATGTACAATATGTATTAAATAATTACAATCATCTTTATTTGAAATATATTTACTTTTATATGAATCTACATCAATATCGTATGTAAAACTAGAACCAGTAATTTTTACTTTTACCTTTCCATCATATAATTCTACAGGTTTGTTGTCTAAAATCCACACTATACCTAATGTTTCAAGAATTCCTATTATTGTTCTATTTACAGTATTGGGATTTTGTCCAAATATATCGTGATTACCTAAAACCATATAAATTGGTTTTGGAAATTTATTTAATATATCTATAAATTTTTGCATAACAGATAGTGAAACATCAGGTCTGTCTAATAAATCTCCTCCAAATAGAACATAGTCAATTTTATTTGATTTAATATAATTAAGTAATTCCTCAAACTTATTATACAAAGTATTCTCAAAATTATCTAATCTTGCACGAGGATTTGTTCCCCTAATATGTGTATCTGTAAAAAATAAAAACTTCATGAGTATCTACTCCCATTCTATTTCTTTATCTATTTTTTGTAATACTTTTTTTATTTCTTCATTTGTATATCCCTTATAATACAAAAATCTTGCTACTTTAATTAAAGCATCTTTACTATTTTTATATGCTTTAAATTTTTTTAGAGCCAAATCGTATGCATTTTTGAACATTTCATCTTCATTAAAATCAATCTTTTCAACAATATTATTATTTACTCCCTTTATTTTTAATTCATTTAAAATTCTTACCCTACCAAGCTTATTCATATTTATCTTTTTTCTAACGAATTTATTAGCATATTTGAAATCATCTATCAATTCATACTCTTGAAGTTTATTAATTATAATTTCAATACTGTTTTCACTATATCCCTTTTGTTTTAATTTATCAACAAATTCTTTTTTAGAATAATCTCTTATATTTAATAGATTTAACGCATATCTATATCCTTTATTTATTTCACATTCCTGTATTAATGTTGTTAATTCCTTTTCACTTATATTTCTATCAATCTTTATATCATATTTAATTATATCCTCTAAATCAGCCGAAAAACAATATATCCCATCTATATATATATTATATCTATCACTTTTTTTCTTTTGTTTTTCAATTCCAGTTATTTGCATCTAATCAACTCCTTTAAAATTGAAAATAAACATCCCTAATTGGGATGTTTATTTAAAACTACTCTTCACTTTTATTGTCTAAATTTGCATTTGTTGTTAAATTAGATAAAGGTAAATTATATTTTTGCCTAATGGCATTTTCGATTTCTAAAGCAACTTGTGGATTTTCTTTTAAATAGTTTTTAGCGTTTTCTCTTCCTTGACCAAGCTTAATATCTTTATATGAGAACCATGCTCCACTTTTTTGTATTATATTGTTATTTACCGCTACATCTAATATATTACCTTCCTTAGAAATACCTTCACCATACATTATATCAAATTCTGCTTGCTTAAATGGAAGTGCAACTTTATTTTTAACCACCTTTACCCTTGTTCTACTTCCCAGAACATCTTCACCTTGTTTAATTGAATCTACCTTTCTAACATCCAATCTTACAGAGGCATAGAATTTAAGTGCCCTACCTCCAGGTGTCGTTTCTGGGCTACCAAACATTACACCTACTTTTTCTCTTAATTGGTTTATAAAAATTGCAACACATTTTGATTTATTTATTGCACCAGCTAATTTTCTAAGTGCTTGAGACATAAGCCTTGCTTGTAATCCTACAAAAGCATCTCCCATTTCACCTTCAATTTCTGCCTTTGGTACCAATGCAGCAACTGAGTCGATTACAATTACATCTATTGCACCTGATCTTACTAATGCTTCAGCAATTTCAAGTGCTTGTTCTCCAGTATCTGGTTGAGAAACAACCAAATTAGATACATCAACACCAAGCTTAGTTGCATATGTAGGATCTAGTGCATGTTCTGCATCTATGAAAGCTGCAGTTCCTCCATTTTTTTGTGCTTCTGCTACTATATGAAGTGCTACTGTTGTTTTACCTGATGATTCAGGGCCATATATTTCTACTATTCTTCCTCTTGGAACTCCTCCAATTCCAAGTGCTATATCTAAATCAAGCGAACCAGTTGATATTGCTTCAACATTTAACTTTGAATTTTCTCCTAACTTCATTATTGAACCTTTGCCAAACTGTTTTTCTATTTGGCTTAATGCCAATTCTAATGCTTTTTGTTTTTCATTCATATTTTATCCTTCCTTTCCCGAACATCTGTTCTTATTATATAACAATTTTTTCTTTAGGTCAACAATATTATTTTTTTAATTTTATATCACTTATGATATTGTCAATTATTATACTTACGGAAATATATTAAAAAAATTTATAATAAAAAGAATAAGAGTAAACAACGTTTACCCTCATTCTTTTGAATTTATGAATTTTCTATTTTTCTCAATGTAATCAATACCAGAGATAATTGTTATGATAGTTGCTATATACATTAAATATATATATATATTATATCCACCATATTTTAGCTCAATTAAAGCTGCTATTATAGCTACAATTTGAGTAACTGTCTTAAGTTTCCCCCAATTGCTGGCTGCAATTACATTTCCTTCAGAAGCAGCTACTGCTCTTAATCCAGTAATTGCAAATTCACGTGCTAAAATTATTACAACAAGCCAAGATGGAATAATTTGACGTTCTACTAATGCAACTAAGGCTGCTGTAACTATTAATTTATCTGCTAATGGATCTAAGAATTTTCCAAATTTTGTTATTTGATTTCTGTTTCTTGCTATATATCCATCTAAGCTATCAGTCAAAGCAGCAATTATAAAAATTATTGTTGCTATCCAATTACCATAGGGTATTTTTACTAAAAGAAAAAACAAAAATAATGGAACCAAAAATATTCTAGATATTGTTATCTTGTTTGCTAAATTCATAAACATCAACTCCTAATAAATCATAATTATAAGCCTTTGTTATTTTTACACTAATAATATCACCTTTTTTATATTCTAAACTTGTTTCTACATAAATAGTTTGATCAATTTCTGGTGCATCAGCATATGATCTACCATAATACACTCCTTCATCTGTAATGCCATCAATAATTACCTCTACTATATTTCCTACCAACTTCATATTTTTTTCTAAAGCAATTTTACTTTGGATTTTCATTAATTTTTCTTTTCTATATTTTTTAACTTCATCACTTATCTGATTATCAAATAACGCTGCTCTTGTACCTTCTTCCTGTGAATATTCAAAAATACCTACTCTATCTAATCTGTATTCTTTTATAAAATCAACTAATTCATTAAAGTCTTCTTCTGTTTCATTTGGAAAACCTACAATCAATGATGTTCTAATCACTGCATTTGGAATGTTGTTTCTTATATTATCTATTACTTCTAATATTCTTTCCTTTGTTGTTCTTCTATTCATCAATTTCAATATTTTATTACTTATATGCTGAATTGGTATATCAAAGTATTGACATATTTTATCACTATTTTTTATTGTTTCAATAAGTTCATCATCTATCTCTTCTGGATATGAATACATTACTCTAATCCATTCTATGCCTTCTATTTTTTCTATTTCTTTTAACAACACTGCCAATGACTTCTTTTTGTATAAATCAATTCCATACATGGTTGTATCTTGTGCTACTATAATTATTTCCTTAACACCTTGATTTGCTAACTGCTTTGCCTCTTTTATTATATCTTCAATTTTTCTACTTCTATATCTACCTCTTAATTGTGGAATAATGCAATAACTACAATTGTTATTACAACCTTCAGCTATTTTTATATATGCATAATGATTAGGTGTTGATAAAATTCTTTCATTATATTCTAAATTATAATTTATATTTCCTACTTTTACAATCTTATTATTTCCTTTTAATATATTATTAACAACTTCAACTATATTTTGATAATTACCTGTACCTACTACAGCATCTAATTCAGGCATTTCATTTAATAAATCTTGTTTATATCTTTCTGCCATACATCCAGTTGCTATTATAGCTTTACAATTTCCATCCTGTTTATTTTGTGCCATTTCTAATATAGTTTCTATTGATTCCATTTTAGCAGATTCTATAAAACCACAGGTATTAACTATAATTATATCTGCCAATTTCTCATCATTGACAATTTCAAAACCATCCTCTTTTAATTCGTGTAACATTACTTCTGCATCAACTCTGTTTTTATCACAACCTAATGAAATCAATCCAACCTTATATTTCATTAAAATCAACTCCTTTTCTATTTCCTGGGCAATTATCGCCGATTATTTATTATTATCTTCATTTTACTTATTATTACTCTATTTTTGTTAATTTTACTCCTTGTATTATATTTTGATTTTATACGACAAAAATCAACCTCATATATTTTATAATATACGAGGTTGATTTACAATATATATTAATATTTTTCTACATCTTGTTTCGAAATTAATACTTGTCTTGGTTTGCTTCCCTCTTGTTTGCCTATTATTCCCCTAAGCTCCATTTCCTCAATTAACCTTGCAGCTCTATTAAATCCTATTCTAAGTCTTCTTTGTAGCATTGATGCCGATACCTGTCCACTTTCAACAGCAATATTTATTGCTTCATTTAAAAGTTCATCTTCAAATTCTCCATTACTATCAGGTGTGGTATTAATATTTTTTTCAATATCATCTATAATCTCTTCTTTATAATCAGTACTACTATTATTTTTTAAATATAATACTATACTTTCAACTTCTTTATCTGAAATAAAAGCACCCTGAATTCTTATAGGTTTACTCTCTCCAATTGGCATAAAGAGCATGTCCCCTCTACCTAATAGTTTTTCTGCACCAGCCATATCTAATATAGTCCTTGAATCAACTTGGCTAGATACTGCAAACGCTATTCTTGAAGGAATATTGGCTTTAATAACCCCTGTTATTACATCAACTGAAGGCCTTTGTGTAGCAATTACTAAATGCATACCCGCTGCTCGTGCCATTTGTGCTAATCTACATATTGCATCTTCAACATCATTTGGAGCAACCATCATTAAATCAGCCAACTCATCAATTATTATAACAATCTGCGGTAATTTTTTAATTGGATCAATATCATCCATCAATTTATTATATCCCTCAATATTTCTGACATTGTTTTCAGCAAACATTTTATACCTTTGAGTCATTTCATTTACTGCCCAATAAAGTGCAGAAGCAGCTTTTTTAGGTTCTGTAACAACAGGTATTAGTAAATGTGGTATACCGTTATAAACTGATAATTCAACAACCTTAGGATCAATAAGTAACATCTTTACATCATTTGGAGATGATTTATATATAATACTTGTAATTAATGTATTTATACAAACACTTTTTCCAGAACCAGTGGCACCTGCTATTAGTAAATGAGGCATCTTTGATAGATCTGTTACAATACACTTTCCAGTTATATCTTTTCCTAATGCAAAAGCTAAGTTTGATTTAAAATCTAAAAATTCCTTAGATTCTAATACCTCACGAAGCATTACAGGAACAACTTCTCTATTAGGTACTTCTATTCCAACTGCAGATTTGCCTGGTATAGGTGCCTCTATTCTTACTGATGATGCTGCTAAATTTAATGCTATATCATCTGCTAAATTTACTATTCTACTAACTTTAACACCTGCACTTGGTTGTATTTCATATCTTGTTACAGATGGTCCTCTGTTTACCTGAATTACCTTTGCATCAACTCCGAAGCTATTTAAAGTATCCTCTAAAAGTTTTGCGTTCTGTAGTAGTTCCTTTTTATCCTGTAGCTGGCCTTTATAATTATTTTCACACAGAAGATCTAATGGGGGAAATTTATAATCAATTAAGTTGTTTTTACCTCTACTAATCTCTTCATTAAGATTATCAACTGCAGTTTCTTTCTCTTTTTTATCTATATGTTCTTCTTTAGATTCCTTGGCATCCTTTAGAAAATCAACTATTTTTATTTTTTTATCTATTTTTTCTATATTTTCTTTAATGTCTTTTACTTCAACATTAACTTTATTATCTAAATTTTGCTTTTCATTTTTATCAGTCTCATCTATTGCTATTTCTGTCTTATTTCTTAAATTTAAAAATATCGATTTAATGTAATTAAATATTGGGATTAATATAGATTTTTCAGTTATTAAAAGAAATAACACTATTGATATACATAATAAAATTATATATGTACCTATTTTGCCAAAAGCATATATCATTGGAGTTGCTAATAATTCACCAATAATTCCTCCACCTTTATTATCAATTCCATTCAAATATGAATGCTTTAATTTATACAAAAACTTTTCATTAGATATTTTTGATGAATATGGTATAGTTAACATAACATTTATTATGTATAATAATATTGAAATATAATAAAATTTACTGCTAACCTTAACTTTTCCCCTCTTTACTATAAATATTAAACCTACAAGCAAAAAATATATTGGAAAAATGTATGAACCAAGACCGAACATTCCCATTATAAAATCTCTAATAAATATTCCTGCAATACCTGTTGGTTTAATATAAATGCTAAGCCCAATAATTAAGGAAATCCCAAAAATCACAACACCATAAATTTCTTTCTTTACATTATAATTATTTTTATTTACTACTCTCTTATTTTTTCTTGCCATCCTATCACCTCTTAAACTTTCTCCTATTTAGAAATATAACATATTAACAAAAAAAAGCAAATGCTATTTTATGCATTTGCTTTATCAATCATTTCTCTAAGCTTTGTTATAGCCTCACCAATTCCGCCAACTTCATCTATTAATCCTAACTCAACTGCCTGATTACCTATTAAAATGGTTCCCATATCATTTAAAAGCTCATCTGTTTCCAACATTAATTCCCTTAACTTTTCCTTAGAAACCTTACTGTTTCTTGTTATAAAATTTAGTATTCTATCCTGCATTTTTTGAAAATAAGCAAACGTTTGAGGCACACCTATTACCAAACCATTCATTCTTATAGGATGTATTATCATTGTTGCCGTTGGAGATATAAAGGAATATTTAGTTGCAACTGCAAGTGGTACCCCTATACTATGACCACCACCTACAACAAGTGATACTGTTGGCTTTGTAATGCTATTTATCATTTCTGCTATTGCAAGACCTGCTTCAACATCTCCTCCTACTGTATTTAAAATAACTAAAAGACCTTTTATATTAGGATTCTCTTGAACATTAACAAGTTGAGGGAATATATGTTCGTATTTTGTTGATTTAGTTTGTGGTGGTAATACAGTGTGTCCCTCAATTTGCCCTATAATTGTCATAGTAAAAATATCTGAAGTAAATGGCGATGGAGGGTAATTTCCTAATTCTTTTATATTTTCAACATCATTTACATCCTTTTTATCATTCTTGTCATCGATATCCTCATTTTTTATTATAAAACTCATATTATCACCTCTTTATTAGTCTAACCAACATAAAATTAATTTATAATTTTTTAATAAAAAAGAAAAACCTCTACATTATTTTGTAGAGGCTCTAATAATGTTACAAATCAAATGCTTCATGTAACGCTTTTATAGCAAACTCTGTATCTTCCTCCTTAACTAAGCACCAAATAGTTGTATGTGAATCCGCAGTTTGCAATACCTTTATATTCTTTTCCTTCAATGCTTTTAAAATTTTTGCCATAATTCCTGGTATGCCACGCATTCCATTTCCTATAACTGCTATTTTGCTACAATTTGATACTACTTTATATTTTATCTTTAATGATTCTAATATCTTTACTACACTTTCTTCTTGTTTTGAATTAACCGTGAACACCCTATAGTCTGGGAATACATTTATTAAATCAATACTTATTTTGTTGTTTGCTAATATTTCAAAGATATCCTCAGTATTTTGTAAACTTTCATCATACTCAATGCTAATTTGTGTTCTTGATGACATATGAGTTATTCCAGTTATTATTCTTCCAACATTTTCACGTGAAATTGTTATAAGAGTCCCTTTACTATCACTCATAGTATTTTTTATATATACTGGAATGTTTGACTTCATAGCATATTCTACAGCTCTTGGATGAATAACCTTTGCACCTTGATCTGCAAACTGAAACACCTCATTATAGCTTATAGTTTCAATTAAATGTGCATTATTAACTATTCTTGGGTCAGCAGTCATAATACCATCTACATCTGTATATATTTCTACAAAATCAGCTTTAAGAGCAGCACCAAGTGCTGTACCTGTTATGTCGCTACCTCCTCTACCTAATGTTGTGATTTCGCCACTTTGAGTCATACCTTGAAATCCGGCTACAACAGGAATATAACCTTCATTTATTGTATTAATAATTCTATTAGTATCTATTCTTAATATTTCTGCATTCCCAAAGTTATCATTTGTTATAATTCCAGCCTGTCCTCCAGTTAAGACTCTAACCTTTAACCCTTTTTTTGTTAAAACTTCTGATAATACAACACAAGAAATAATTTCACCACAAGACATCAATATATCATATTCTCTCTTTTCCAAATATGTTTTCTCATTATCAAGCAGTGATAGTAGTGTATCAGTTGCATAGGGGTCACCCTTTCTACCTATTGCCGAAACAACTACAACAGGTTTATATCCCCTTTTTATTGCATCCAATACTTTGTTCGCAACCATTTCTCTTCTTTGTTGTGTAGAAACAGAAGTGCCTCCAAACTTTTGAACAATAATTTTCATAGTAGGGCCTCCTCTAGCCATTTGATAACACTACTATATAATACTAATTATGATTAAAATCTGTTATCAAAATTTAGTCTTTAAATCAAAAAGAATTGTTTTTGCAAACACATTAATTCTCTTATTCCAAGGAATCTCCATATAATCTCTATTTTTAAAAGAAAATAGTGAAAAATTTGATGCAGTAATTAGACTTTCAATTTCTCCTGTTAACCTGTTAAATACAATATCGCAATCACCAATTGTTCCAAACTTACTTCCTTCAGATACATCAATAATTTCTAACTCCATTAAATCAGAAAATCTTTTACTCATATGCTCATCCCCCTTTACTATAATATTATATGAAAAAAGATGGTTTATAGACCTGTTGATCCAAAACCATCTTCTCCTCTTAAAGTACTATCTAAGTTTTCTAATTCCTCGATCTCAGGAATAACTACTTGGTTTATTACCATTTGAGCAATTCTATCTCCTCTTTTTATTACAAAAGGTTCTTTTCCAAGATTTATTATAATTACACCTATTTCACCTCTATAATCACTATCAATTGTACCAGGTGAATTAACTAATGCTATACCATTCTTTAAAGCTAAACCACTTCTTGGCCTAATTTGAGCTTCATAACCTATTGGTAAGCTTATTGCAACTCCTGTAGGTATTAAGCTTATCTCCATAGGTTTAATAACTAAATCTTCTTCCACATTTGCATACAAATCCATACCACAGGACCCTTCTGTCATAAATTTAGGAAGTGGTAAATCTTTTGCATTTTTAAGTCTTTTAATCTTAAGTTTCATTTTTTACCCCCATATTAATTTTTTATATTTATTTTCTTCAACATTTTTACCAACAACTGCAGCTGACTTTATACCTGTTGAAAATATTTTTTCAATAATTGATTTAATGTCTTCTTCTGTTATTTTATCAATTTTACTTAAAACTTCAGTAGGTTCATAAACCTTATTTTGTAAAAGGAGTGACTTACCCATACTAAACATTCTATTTGCAACACTTTCTAATCCTAAAATATAATTTCCCTTTAGCTGTTCTTTTGCTTTTCTTATCTGTTCTTTATCTATACCTAACTTGCATAAATTATCAATTTCTTCTTTGATATATGTAATTGCTCTTTCTACATGATTTTCATTTAAAGCAAAGTATATATTAAAAGAACCACAATTCATATACGATGAAGGGAATGAATATATAGTATATACTAAACCATTTTCTTCTCTTAACCTTTGAAACAAACGTGAACTTGTTCCTCCTCCAAAATAATTGTTTATTGCTGACAATGTATATATCTCTTCATTTCCAAGTTCTATACCATCTAAAGATAATCCAATATGTACCTGTTCAATATCCTTCTGTTTTACCAATATACTATTATTTACCTTTGGAGAAGATATAATTAAATCTTGATTTTCCTCAAATTCATTTATACTAAAATACCCCTCTAATTTTTCTATCACTTTTTCTTTTTCAAAGTTACCTGCAATTGCTACAACAATATTTTTATAATTGTAGGTTCTTTTCATATAATCAATTATTTTTTGCTTTGACATATTATCTATAGTATAGTGTGTCCCTAATATTGTATATGATAAACTATCTCCATCCCAAGTAGCTCTTGATAGTAGATCCCCAACTAAATCTTCTGGAGAATCTTCATACATATTGATTTCTTCTTTAATTACACCTTTTTCCTTCTCTATGTCATCTTCATTCATATTTGCATTTAAAAGCATATCCATTAAAACGTCAATTGCAATATCAATATGTTGATCTATCATTTTAACGTAGTAGCAGGTTGCCTCTTTGCTTGTAAAAGCATTAATTTGTCCACCAAGTCCCTCTATATCCTCTGCAATCTGTTTAGCTGTTCTATTTTTTGTTCCTTTGAACATCATATGTTCAATAAAATGAGATATTCCATTAATGTCATCGCTTTCATATCTTGACCCACTCTTAACCCATACACCAACGCTAACTGAATTAACATAAGGTATATGTTCTAATACTACGCGTACTCCATTTTTTAAATTTAAAACTTGGTACATATAAACCTCCTATTTTATACCTAAAAATTTAAATTATCTATTCTATATAATTTACACAGCTTAATTCTCTTAATACATAAATATAAACTTTTTTATACATTATTATTTGTTATAAAAAAAGGCTTATAATAAGCCTTATTCTTTGTCCTTATCTTTAGTTTCTTCTTTTTTAATTGCATCTTTTCTAGATAGATTTATTCTTCCTTGACTATCGATTTCTGTTACTTTAACTAATATTTCATCTCCAACATTTACAACATCTTCTACTTTATTTACTCTCTCGTGAGCCAACTTTGAAATATGTACTAATCCTTCTTTACCAGGTAAAATTTCAACAAATGCACCAAATTGAGTTATTCTATTAACTCTTCCTAAATATATCTCACCAACTTGTACTTCCTTTGTTATTCCTTCAATTATTTTCTTTGCCCTTTCACCTGATTCAATGCTTGGTGCACATATATATAATCTACCATCATCTTCAATATCTATTTTTACACCAGTTTCTGCAATTATCTTGTTTATAGTTTTTCCACCTGGTCCTATTACATCTCTTATTTTATCTGGATCTATAAGCATAGGTATTATTCTTGGAGCATATCTTGATAGTTCTTTTCGAGGTTCAGCTATTGTTGATAGCATTGTATCTAATATTTTTAACCTTGCTTCTCTCGCTTGCATTATTGCTCTCTTAATAACATCTTCTGGTAAACCCTTTATTTTTGTGTCAACTTGAATAGCTGTAATTCCTTTTTCTGTTCCTGCTACTTTAAAATCCATATCTCCAAAGAAGTCTTCAATTCCTTGTATATCAGTTAATATCTCTGCTTTTGTTAATTCTTCATCTGTAACAAGCCCCATAGCTATTCCTGCAACAGGTCTTTTGATAGGAACTCCTGCGTCCATCAGAGCAAGTGTACTTGCACAAACACTCGCTTGTGATGTTGACCCATTTGAGCTTAAAACTTCAGAAACTAATCTTATAGTATATGGGAATTCACTTTCTGGTGGTATTACAGGTTCTAACGCTCTTTCTGCTAATGCACCATGACCAATTTCTCTTCTTCC
The DNA here is from genome assembly GCA_026418935.1 of Caloramator sp. Taxonomy (GTDB): domain Bacteria; phylum Bacillota; class Clostridia; order Clostridiales; family Caloramatoraceae; genus Thermobrachium. Next base: position 58,769 of record JAOAAJ010000115.1, read on the forward strand.
AGGACCTCTTAAGAATTTAACTTCACCTGTTGAATATGGTGGAAAATTGTAATGATGCATATAACGTTTAAATTCTTCATCTCCTAGTCCATCAAGTATTTGAACATCACCTAAAGCTCCTAAAGTTGCTGCTGTTAATACTTGTGTTTGTCCACGTTGGAATAATCCTGAACCATGTGTTCTTGGTAATATACCTACTTCACAATATAGAGGTCTAATTTCATTGAACATTCTTCCATCTGGTCTTCTCTTTTCTTCAAGAATCATTTTTCTAACGTGTTCCTTCATTATTCTATACATAACATCGTCTATATCTTTTTCTGCTTCTTCAAACACTTCTGCAAAATGTGCAAAGACTTCTTCTTTAACTAAATCAACTTTTTCCTGTCTTTCTTGTCTATCAGTATATTGCATTGCTTCCCATAGTTTATCAGTTGCATATTCTCTAACTGCAGTTTCAATTTCATCTGGTACCTTATAAAGTTGAGGTATTCTTTTCTCTTTGCCACACTTTTGTGTTACTTCTTCTTGGAACTTTATCATTTCTTGACAAGCATTAAAACCAAACATTATCGCATTAAACATATCTTCTTCAGGTATTTCCTGACCACCAGCTTCTATCATCATTACTCTTTCCTTCGTAGCTGATACAATTAGATGAAGATCGCTCTCTTCTCTTTCCTTTGCTGTTGGGTTTACTACAAAATTTCCATTTATTCTTCCTACTAAAACTGCTGCACAAGGCCCCTCAAAAGGTATATCTGATATACATAGTGCTAGCGATGCTCCATTCATTGCAACAATTTCTGGTGGATTATCAGGGTCTACTGAAAGAACAGTACAAATAACTTGAACATCATTTCTATAACCCTTTGGGAAAAGTGGTCTAATTGGTCTATCTATTGCTCTTGCAGACAATATTGCCTTTTCTGTTGGTTTACCTTCCCTCTTTATGAAACCTCCAGGTATCTTTCCTACTGCATATAACCTTTCTTCATAATCTACACTTAATGGGAAAAAATCTACTCCTTCCTTTGGTTCTTCTGATGCATTTGCTGTAACTAAAACTACAGTTTCACCATAGCTAAATAAAACTGCTCCATTAGATAGTAACGCATATTTACCAATATCTGCTTTTACTTCTCTACCAGCGATGTTTGTTGTAAAAACATTATGCATCTAATAGCCTCCCTTCTTATTCCTCTTTTATTATTATTTCATAAAAATTATAATTTAAACATTTGCTACAATAATATTATACCATATATTGCACATTTAGAAACAGGTTTAAAAAATAGAGCGGATTTTCCGCTCTATTTTTTAAGTTATTATTTTCTAATTCCTAAATCTTGAATAAGTTGACGATACTTTTCAAGGTCAGTCTTCATAAGATAGTTTAATAGACCTCTTCTCTTACCAACCATCTTTAAAAGACCTCTTCTTGAGTGGTGGTCTTGCTTATGAACCTTTAAGTGTTCAGTTAAATGATTAATTCTTTCTGTTAAAAGTGCAATTTGTACTTCTGGAGAACCTGTATCTCCTTCATGTCTTTTGTACTTGTTGATAATTTCTTGCTTAATTGTCTTATCCATTGTTACACCTCCTAAATTATTAACCCCTTGTGCAAGGTTAACGCCGGTGTTACGATAACTTTGCACAGGTTACAGACAAATTATATCAAAAGG
>JAOAAJ010000117.1 GCA_026418935.1 Caloramator sp.
ATTGTAAAAATATAGTTAACGTTATATTTACATTAATTAACACTGCGTTAATGTAGTCATAATAAAAGACATATAAAATTGGTATTGATGATAATGATTATATATTATTCCTATGAAAACTTATATGACAAATTTAAAATCCTAATTTAATAGTTAAATAAGGGGGTTTAATGATGAATAACAAATCAAGAAAAGCTGTCAATCTTTTATTGTCGCTTGTACTTTCGTTATCTGTTTTAGTAAGTCCAATAACTGAACTGAACGTTAATGCGGCGACAGCTACAACAAAGAAAGTTACAACAGTTTCACAAAAGAGCAAAACAGTACCTAAGAAAACTACTGTAAAAAAGCCAGCAACTACTAAAAAATCAACAATTACTTCAAAGAAACAAGTAGCTGTTAAACCACAAACACCTGTTAAACCACCGGTTCCAAATAATGTTAAGCCTGTTGTACAAGAAGTAAAGAAGGCTAAAAATGTTATATTTATGCTTGGGGATGGTATGGGTATATCACATACTACACTTGCAAGATGGTATAAGGGCTCAAATTTAACTATGGATGAAATAACTGCTGGAATTATAAGAACTTATAGTGCAGAGTCAATAATTACAGATTCAGCTCCAGCTTCAACTGCATTTGCAACTGGAGTAAAATCAAATGACAAGCTAATTGGTGTATATCCTGAAAAGATTGAGTTACCAAGCAAGAAAACTGTAGATGAAAAGGAAGCATATAAGCCACTTGCAACTGTTTTAGAGGCTGCAAAGATTAATGGCAAGGCAACAGGAATAGTGTCAACTTCACAGGTGCAACATGCATCACCAGCAGGATTTACTTCACATGTTCCACACAGAGAACTTTACTATGATATAGCTATGCAGCAAGTATACCAAGGGTTAGATGTTGTATTTGGTGGAGGAAAGCAATATTTAGTCCCAGGTGGGGAAAAATATAACATTCCAGATGATAAGGGTAGAAAAGATGGTAACGATTTAATTCAAGAATTAAAGAATATGGGATATGCAATAGTTGAAGACTCAAAATCAATGAAGGAAACAAATGCAAATAAGATTTGGGGTCTTTTCTCAGATGATGCGATGGATTTTGATAAGGACAGAAATCCTGAAAAACAACCAAGTTTAGCAGAAATGACTAAAAAGGCTATAGATGTACTTTCAAAGGATAAGGATGGTTTCTTCCTATTTGTTGAAGGAAGTGAAATAGACTGGGCATCCCATGCAAATGATCCTGTTGGAGTAATAAGCGATGTACTTGCTTTTGATAATGCTGTAAAGGTTGCACTTGATTTTGCAAAGTCAAACAAGGATACATTAGTAATAGTTGTTTCAGACCATGACAATGGCGGACTTTCAATAGGAAGTAAAAAGACAGATAGTACTTATCCATCATTACCTTTAGCTAGTCTATTAGAACCATTAAAGAAGGCCAAAGTTACAGGTAAGGGAATTGAAAAGCTATTAGATGAAGATAGAAGTAATATAGTTGAAGTTATGAAGGAATATTTTGGAATAGAAGATCTAACAGCAGAAGAAATAGAAGCTATAAAGAAGGCACCAGCAGGAAAGGTACAATATGTGGTTGGACCAATTATAAGCTCAAGGTCAACAATAGGTTGGACAACTACAGGACATACAGGAAATGACGTTGTATTCTACTCATATGGTCCTTGTGCACCAAAGGGGACATTAGAAAATTACCAATTTGCAAAGATAATGGCAGATGCTATGGGAATAGATTTAGAGGATGCAAATGATGAATTATTTGTAGATTTAGAAACAGGAATTCAATATATTCCAGGTGCAGAGGCAGAACTTAACGTAACTGATATGGCAAACCCAGTTGTTGAAATAACAAAAGGTAAAATAAAAGCAGAACTTCCAGTGAATACAAATATATTAAAGATTAATGGTAAAGTTTATAGACTAAAAGGATTAACAATACTATCAAAATCAGAAAGAGTATATCTACCACTTGAAGCACTTGATATCATCTATGATGCAAAATAATTTAGGGGGTATCTTACCCCCCTACCTAAAAAAATAAGGGAGGTTTGTAATATGAAAAAAATGAAGAGATTTGTTGCAGCTGTTTTAGCAGCTATGACATTAACAGTTTCAGTTCCTTATGTAAAAGCTGATGCTAAATCATATTCAGGTAATATTAAGTGTTCAGGTTCTACAGCACTTTTACCAATAATAAAGCAGGCAGCAGATGATTTTATGAAGGCAAATCCAAAGGTAACTATAGAAGTTACAGGTGGAGGTTCAGGTACAGGTATTAAGAATGTACAAGATGGTGTTGTAGACATTGGAAATTCAGACGTATTTGCACCAGAAGGAAGTGGTCTTGTAGACCATCAAATAGCAGTTATACCATTCCTATTTATTGTAAACCCAAGTGTTCAAGTAAGTAATCTTACAAAGCAACAACTTGTTGATATCTTTTCAGGAAAGATAACAAACTGGAAGGAAGTTGGAGGAAACGACCAAAAAATAACTGTTATAATGCGTCAAGCATCATCAGGTACAAGAATGACAGTACAACAACTTGTTATGGGTTCAGAACAATTTACAACAAATGCTATAGTTCAAGATAGTAATGGTTCAGTTAAGGCTACAGTTGCAAAGACTCCAGGTGCTATAGGATATGTTGATTTAGCATATGTTGATAAGACTGTTAAGGCATTAAAGTATGAAGGTGTTGAATGTACAATAGATAATGTAAAGAATGGAAAGTATAAACTTGCATCAATAGGTCATATGTACACAAAAGGACAACCATCAGAACTTGTTAAGGCATTTATTGACTATGTACAAAGTTCAACTTTCCAAAATAGAGTATTACCATTCTATAAGTTTGCACCAGCAAATTCAAGTGCTATTAATCAAATAAACAAGATAAAGCTAACAACATCTAATAGTAAGTCTACAAATGTAAAACCAAGTTCAGCACTAAAGAAGAGTACAAAGAGAAAGTAAAATAATCACCAGTTTAACTGGTGATTATTTTTGGATGGGGAGATGAAGATGGAGCAGTCAGTAGGATATGTAGTAAAGAGGAATGAAAAAACAAGATTAGTAAACTCAATAGTAGATAATTCAATGAGATATCTTTTGCTTTTATGTGCCCTTTTAACTGTTGTAATAGTAGTTTCAATTATAGTGTATGTTTCTAAAAACGGTATTAACGTTTTTAAAGAAATAACTGTAGATGGATTTTTTACAAGTGATTATTGGTCTCCTGATGAAGGGGAGTTTGGTATCTTAGCATTTTGGAGAGGAACTGTTATATTAACTCTTCTTTCAATTTCAATTGGTGGAGTTTTAGGTGTTTTATGTGCGGTATATATGAGTAAGTTTGCACCAAGGAAAATAAGAGAAATAATGAAATTTGCAATTGATATATTTGTTGGTATTCCTTCAGTAGTTTATGGTTTTATAGGACTTACAGTATTTGTACCTTTAATTAGAAAGGTATTTCCAGACAGTACTGGTTTTGGTTTTTTACCAGCAGCACTAATATTATCAATAATGATACTTCCAACAGTTATAAGCATATCAGAGGCAAGTATTTCATCGGTTGACAAATCCTATGAAGAGGCATCCTATGCTTTAGGTGCAACTAAGGTTCAAACAGTTTTTAGTGTTATTGTTCCAAGTGCATTGCCAGGTATTATTACTGCAATTATACTTGCAATGGCAAGAGCATTAGGAGAGACTATGGCAGTTCAGATGGTTATAGGAAATACTCCACAGGTTGTAAATTCATTGCTTGAGCCAACAATAACACTAACGACAGGTATTGTTATGGATATGGGAAGCTGTGAATTTGGAAGTACATGGAGTAATGCTCTATTTATGATGGCAACGGTACTTCTTATGGTATCTATTATATTAATATTAATAATACGCCTAATTCAGAGGAGGCAAGTAAGCTGATGTTTGTAAAGATTAAGGACGCGATTGTAACAATAATTTTAAAATTAGCAGCAATGTTAGTTGTTGGAATATTGATATGGTTTTTATATATGGTACTAATACAAGGATTACCAGTATTAAGTAAGGATTTTTTATTTGGTCTTCCTAAGGAAATGGAGGAAGGTGGAGGTGTTGGACCAGAGCTTTTTAATACATTCTATATATTAATTCTTTCTCTATTGTTTACAATTCCAGTTGGAGTTGGTGCAGGAATATATTTGGCAGAATATGCAAAGGATAATATAATTACAAGATTGATAAGGTTAAGCATTGAGACTTTGGCATCTGTACCTTCAATAGTTTTTGGTCTTTTTGGTATGGTTATTTTTGTTATTAAATTTAAATTTGGTTTTAGTATTTTAGGTGGAGCTCTAACTTTATCTATTGTAAATATACCCGTTGTTGTAAGTGTTACAGAGACTGCATTAAGGGAGGTTCCTCAAACGTACAAAGAGGCAAGTTTAGCACTTGGAACAACAAAATGGCAAACGATTATGTCTATAATGCTACCAACAGCATTTCATAAGATTCTAAATGGAATAAAATTAGCTATAGGTAGGGCAATAGGTGAATCTGCAGTTTTAATTTTTACAGCAGGCACAAGTATATCAAGAAATTATCCAGAGTTTAATCCCCTTTCATCTGGAGAAACGTTATCAGTTCACTTATGGTATGTTAAATCTATAGGTTTAATTCCTGATGCAGAAAGAATAGCTGCAGGTTCATCTGCCGTTTTAATACTTATAGTTTTAATTATAAACGTAGTAATGAATTATTATGAGAAAAAGTTACGATTTAAGTTTTTAGGGGTAAAATAATTTTTCAGAACATTCGACAAGATTTGGCATAATATGGAGTAGGAAAAAATAAAAGGGGGGCCATATATATGCCAGATATAAGGAATAATATGCCTATGGATGTAAAGCCAGAGGAAACAAGAGGAATTTGTAACCCAACTCAACAAGAGCAAACAATAGAAGTTACAAATACAGAAACAAAGTGCCTATGTAAAAACTATCAATATGGAAGAAAGAAGTATGTTAAAATACCTGTAGTTCTTGCAGAATTCACTGTTCAAATAGATACAGAAGCAGATATAACTCTTCCAGAGGATGCAATAGATATAAAGTTTATAGATAAGAATGTTTATCTAACCCAATGCCACCTCATACCAGGAACTAATAAAGTTTATCTTGCAGGTTATGTAAGAAAGAATATTGTATATTCAACTTTAGGTGGAGTAACAGGAAAGGGTATAGCAGGTAATATAAGACACGCAACATTGAATGTACCATTTGACTGTGTAACTGAAGTATGTTTTGAAAGATATCCAAAGATTTATTCTACACCTCCAAAGAAGGAAGTAGAGTTCTTAGACTGCAAGAAGCCTGGTAAGAATATGAGGGAGGACAACTACAAGCACGTAGAAATATTTAATGAAAGAGTTTATTGTGAATTAGAAAACGCATATATTTATGAAACAGACATTAAACTTGACTCAAGGCCAGTTAGAGGATTTGAAACTGAAGAAGTATTTAGAAGAATTAAGGAAAAGATGGTTGTATATGTAACAATTAAGCTTCTCCAAAATCAACAGGTATGCTGGGATGGACCAGTGAACTATAGTGAAGATGAAGAAGAAAAATTTGATGAACTAAAGGTTGAATTCGAGGATGAGAAATAGTTTATAAAAGACTTAAGGCAAAATGCCTTAAGTCTTTTTGTTGTATCATATATAGACACAGTCTCAAGTTTATACAGAAAAAATGTGTATAAACTTGAGACTTTTTTGTTTAAAACTTGGCATAAAAGTTGCTTTAAAATATTTAGAAAATTCTATACACGGAGGTGGAGTGATGTCACAGGTAATTGTAAGCGGAATTATTACAGGTAGCCTCTATGCACTTGCTGCATTAGGGTTGGTTCTAATCTTTAAAACATCAGATGTAGTAAATTTTGCACAGGGCGAGATGGCAATGTTTTGTACATTTATCGCATATACCTTTATGACCTTTATAGGGCTTCCATACTATATAGCCTTTCCTTTAACAATAGTTTGTGCAGGAATTTTAGGGGTAATTGTTTATAGATTGATTATAAAGCCCCTATCAAAAACAAACGTTTTGAGCATTATGATTGCAACATTAGGATTAATTATGATTTTAAATGGACTTGCTGGGAATATTTTTGGCTTTGAGACAAAGAGTTTTCCAAAGCTAATAAATGCAAAAAACATAAATATATTTGGAGTGTCACTTGAGCCAAATAGCATATTAATAGTTCTAATAACTCTTGCAATAATGCTCTCACTTTTCTTCTATTTCAAAACTATGGAGGGAATTGCTATAAGAGCAGTTGCACAGGATGTTGATGCAGCAAAGCTTATGGGTATATCGGTCAAAAGAGTTACAGTAACAACTTGGATAATAAGCTCAATGCTTGCAGCAACAGCAGGTATGTTAATTGCACCAACAAAATTTTTAGACATTAATATGATGTCGGAGGTACACTTAAAATCCTTCTGTGCAGCAGTTTTAGGTGGTTTTAATACATTCATTGGACCTGCAGTTGGTGGTGTATTAATAGGAATTCTTGAAAACTTAGTTGGTAAATATATATCACTTGCTTGGAAAACAGTTTTTGCCTTTGTATTAATAGTTGTAATGTTAGTAGTAAGACCTAATGGATTATGTGGCAAAAGCTATAGAAAGAAGGTGTAGAGTATGAAAAAGTATATGAAGCAGGTTATTCTTTTGGCTATATTCATAATTCTTCCATTAATTTTTAACTTCAATAGAAGCTTTATGACTCTTTTAAATATGGCAGGAATTTATGTTGTAATCGCAATAGGTTTTAATATCCTCTTAGGGTATGCAGGTCAAATATCACTTGGACACGCTGCCTTCGTAGGAATTGGTGCCTATACTACTGCAATTTTATCAACAAAGTTTAATCTTTCTTTTATATTAATAATTCCAATTGTAATGTTAATAAGTGGACTTTTGGGCTTTGTTTTGGGTCTTCCAGCCCTTAGGCTTCAGGGAAATTATCTTGCTATTGCAACATTAGGTTTTGGTGTTGCTTTTAGCCATATATTTATGGAATGGGAGAGTGTAACAGGAGGTTTTTCAGGTATAAAGGGGATTAGTCCGCCTTCTATATTTGGATATCAGTTAAAAACAAGATTATCGATGTACTATTTCATTCTTATCTTTATAATTATATCTATTATTTTTGCTAAAAACCTAATCAAAACAAAAACAGGAAGAGCCTTAATGGCAATAAGGGATAGTGAATATGCAGCAATGTCTCTTGGAATAGATGTTGCAAAGTATAAAACTATAGCCTTTTTAATAAGTGCAGTATATGCAGGAGTTGCAGGATGTCTTTATGCCTTCTTATTTAGACAAGTGTATCCAAATACATTTGATGTTGGAATGTCTTTAAATATACTTGCAATGATTGTAATAGGTGGAATTGCTTCAATTGAAGGTTCTGTTGTTGGAGCACTTTTCATTACCTTAATTCCTGAATTCTTAAAGAACATTAAAATACAAAATGCATCCTTTATACTTACAGGACTTTTATTAATTCTATGTGTAATGTATTTTCCCTATGGACTTATTGATATATATAGAAGGTTTAAGATGTGGTTGAAGAAAAAAAGGATAGCAGTTAAGGATGAGGGGGTTAAGGTATGAATAAGGAGGCTTTAAACTTTAAGGATATAACAATTGCCTTTGGAGGATTAAAAGCAATTGATAGTCTATCCTTTGATGTTAAAGAGGGAGAGATAGTTGGAATAATAGGACCAAATGGAGCAGGAAAAACAACTCTATTTAATATAATAAGCCGTTTTTATAAGCAGGACACAGGTAAGATTGAGGTATTTTCGGAGGATGCAAGTTCGCTAAAACCCCACGATGTAATAAACAAGGGAATAGTTAGGACTTTTCAAAATGTAGAGCTGTTTAAACATATGACTGTTTTAGACAACCTCTTAGTAGGTCAGCACAGGCACCTAAGTTACAATATATTCTCAAGCCTTATTATGACAAAGAAGGTTAAGAAAATAGAGGAGGATGCAAAAAAGAAGGCCTTTGAAATTTTAACTATACTTGGGATTGAAAATTATGCCTACTACTACCCTATAAATCTTCCCTATGGAATACAAAAGAAGGTAGAACTTGCAAGGGCTCTTGTTTCAAATCCAAAGATTTTAATATTAGATGAGCCAGCAGCAGGAATGAATGATACAGAGACTATAGATTTGTCAAACAAGCTAAGGGAATTAAAGGAAAAGTTTAAACTAACAATCATTGTTATAGAGCACCATATGCCCTTTGTTATGAATATATGTGATAGAGTTGTAGTTTTAAACTTTGGTAAGAAGATTGCTGAGGGAACCCCAGATGAGATAAAGTCAAATCCACTGGTTATAGAGGCATATTTAGGATAGGGGGATTGAAAGATGCTTACTATTAAAAATTTGAAGGTCAACTATGGCTATGTAAATGCACTAAAGGGGGTTGATATAGAAATTAAAAAGGGTCAAATAGTTAGTATTTTAGGTTCAAATGGGGCTGGAAAAACAAGCCTTTTAAAGGCAGTTTCAGGCCTTGTTGAAGACAAATCGGGAGCCATTTTGTTTGATGGACAGGATATAACAAATATGCAGACAGATAAAATAGTTTCACTTGGTATTAGCCATTGCCCAGAGGGGAGGAGAATTTTTCCACAGCTTACGGTTGAGGAGAACTTAAAAATAGGTGCATATGTATTGAGAAATAAAAAGATAAATATACAGGATGAATTTGAAAGAGTGTATAACTTCTTTCCAAAGTTAAAGGAGAGAAGAAGACAGGTGGCAGGGACTTTAAGTGGTGGAGAACAGCAGATGCTTGCAATAGGCAGAGCACTTATGTCAAAGCCAAAGCTTTTAATGCTTGATGAACCATCCCTTGGACTTGCACCTATAATAGTAAATGAAATTTTTAAGATAATAAAGGAAATAAACAGTGAAGGTGTGACAGTACTTTTAATAGAGCAAAATGCAAATGGAGCATTAAAAATATCAGACTACAGCTATGTACTTGAGTTAGGTCAAGTGGTATCAGAGGGAGACAGCAGGGAATTATTAAATGATGAAGGCATAAGAAAATCTTATCTTGGTGCTTAATTAATTTAAAATAAAGGGGGAATTTTTTATGAAAAAAATCTTATCAATTCTTTTAACGCTTATTTTATCAATATCACTACTTTCAGGTTGTGGTAAACAGACAAAAACAACACTTGCACAGGGCGTAGAAGAAAAAACAATAAAGGTTGGAACAATAGGACCAACATCAGGACCTATAGCAATAGTTGGAGTTCCAATGTTACACGGAATGCAGGCTTATTTTAATATGGTAAACGATGAAGGTGGTATTAATGGCAGAAAGATTGAACTTATTGCAAAGGATGACCAATTTAAGCCAGATTTAGCACTACAAAAGGCGGAAGAACTTGTAGAAAAGGATAAGGTGTTTGCAATAGTAGGCCAACTTGGTACACCAGGATGTCTTGGAACATTAGATTATCTAAAGGAAAAGGGAATACCTGCAGTATATCAAGGAACAGGAGTAAGTGCCTTTGCAAAGGCAAAGGGTAACTATTTCCCAGTTCAACCAAACTACATCTTTGAAGGTGGACTACTTGTTAAATATGCAATAGATAATCTAAAGGCAAACTCAATAGCAATAATATATGGTAATGATGATGCTGGAAAGGAAGAGCTTGAGGGTGTTAAGGCACAATTAAAGAAGATGGGTAAAGAGGATGTTTTAAAGGCAGAAGTTCCATTTAATACACAGGACCTTGATTTTTCAGCACACGTTCAAAAGGCAGCAGAGGTAAAACCAGATGTTACAATAGTTGTTGGTTATCAAAAGGCGGTTCCAGGAATTCTTCTTGAAGCAAAGAAACAAGGATTTAAGACTCAATTTATGACTTCATATATAAATGCAGATTTAACAATGCTAACATTAGCAAAGGATGCAGCAGATGGTGTTATCGTTACAGCGTGGGTTCCAGACATAACAGATCCAAATAATCAAGCAGCTAAGAAGTTTATTGAAACATATAAGAAGTACTTCCCAAATGAAACACCAAATGCCTTTGCAGCTGCAGGTTGGGTTGCAGCAGAGGTATTTGTAGAGGGATTAAAGAGAGCAGGAAATGACTTGTCTTGGGAAGGATATATAAAGGCTATGGAGACATTTAATGATTGGAACGATGGTATTGCTAAGGGTATAACATATACTAAGGATAGAAGAAATGGTGTTGAAAAGATGTACTTTATGAAGGCTGTATGGGATGAAAAATTACCAAGATTTGAAAAGATTTCAGACTTTGTTGGACTTGAATAGGAGTTGAAACTATGCCATTTGAGATAATAAACAACAAGAGGATGTATTATGAAATATATGGAGAAGGAGAACCACTAATATTACTAAATGGGATAATGATGTCCACAGCAAGCTGGGCTGCATTTGTAGGTGTACTTTCAAAGCATTATAGGGTAGTTTTGGTGGATTTAATAGATCAAGGAAGGTCAGATAAAGGTGATAACTTCTATACTCAGGATATGCATACTGATATGTTATATGAGCTTACTAAAAAGCTTAATATAGATAAGTTTAACCTTCTTGGTATATCCTATGGTGGAGAAGTAGCAATGCTTTATGCACTAAAATATCAAAACACATTAAAATCCCTCATCCTTTCAAATACAACTGCATATACAACTAAAATTATGAAGCATATTGGTGATGCGTGGGAATATTCTGCTTCGCTATATGATACAAAAAATTTTATGAAGGCCACACTACCATATATCTATTCGCAAAAATTCTATGAAGAAAATTTTGAATGGATAAATGAAAGAATAGAGTTGTTTGAGGGTCTATTTACTAAAGAATGGTATGATGGTTTTAGAAGGGCTGTTAAAAGTGCAGATGAATTAAATATTTTAGATAGGCTTTCTGAAATTAAAGTACCAACATTAATTATAAGTAGTGAGCTTGATATAATAACTCCATCAGTTTATCAGCTTGAAATTAAAAATAGAATAGAAAATAGCAGATGGATTGAAATAAAAGAGGCAGGACACGCATCTATGTATGAAAGACCAAATGAATTTGCCCTTGCTGTTATAGGATTCTTAAAGACAGCAGAATTTGATATTAAGATAAAATGATAATAAGTAAACAAAAGGTGCCAGTCACCTTTTGTTTACTTATTTAGTTTAGAATATTTTGTTTAATTTTATATTTTTATTCAAAAATAATTTAAATTTCTTTATAATAAAATATAGTAGAGACTAAAAAAAATTTGGGGTGAGGGGAATGATTAACCTTATGAAGACAAAGGAATTCAACTTTTTTTGCAAAAATTTATTTGATAAATTACCTGTACCAGTTGATTTTTTAGATAAAGATGGAAGAGTTGTTTATATAAATAAATGTTTTTTGGAATTTTTAGGTTTAAATGAAGAGGATGTATTAGGTAAGATTGTTACGGAGGTTGAACCTACCTCTAAGTTTTTGGAGACCTTAAAATATAGACAAGCAGAGGTTGCTAAAAGGCACGTTTTTTCAAATGGAAAAGAGGCAATAGTACATAGAATTCCAATTATAGATGAAAAGGATAACCTAATAGGTGGATTTGGGATGCTTCTCTTTGATGACTATGAGAAATTAAAGCAGGTAACAGAACAGATAGAAAAAATACATAAAGAACTTAATCTATATAAAAATGAGATAGCAAAGATGAATAGAGCAAAATATTCACTTGATGACATTATAGGCGAGTCAAAGTCTATGAAACAAGCAAAATCAAAGGTTAAAAAGCTTGCAAGGGTAAATTCTAATATTTTAATTATAGGCGAGAGTGGAGTAGGTAAAGAGCTTTTTGCCCACGCAATTCATAATGAAAGTGAAAGAAGTGATTTTCCTTTTGTATCAATAAACTGTTCTGCTATACCAGAAAATCTACTTGAAGCTGAGTTTTTTGGATATGAGGATGGTGCCTTTACTGGAGCAAGAAAGGGCGGAAACATTGGTAAGTTTGAACTTGCAAATGGTGGAACAATATTCTTAGATGAGATAGGGGATATGCCCCTATATATGCAGGCAAAACTACTTAGAGTTTTGCAGGAGAAGGAAGTTGTAAGAATAGGTTCAAATAAAGTTGTAAAGCTTGATGTAAGAGTTATATGTGCAACCCACAAGAATTTAGAACAGCTTGTAGATGAGGGAAGGTTTAGGGAGGATTTATACTACAGATTAAATGTACTTTCTTTAGACATTCCTCCATTAAGGCAGAGAAAGGAGGATATACCTCTTTTAGTTGAGAAGTTTGTGGAAAAGTTCTATAAAGAGACGGGACTTTATAGGGAGATACCAGAAGAGGTTATGAATATATTATGCAACTATGATTGGCCAGGAAATATAAGAGAACTTAAAAATATAGTTGAAAGAATATGTGTAAATGCCGATGATACTGAAGTTACGGTTAATGACCTTCCAGCAGCAATATTAAATAAGACTTTTAGAATTGAACACAAAAGAAATCAAGGCTTAAAGGAGATTATGGAAAATATAGAGAAGGAGATAATAATAAGTACGCTAAAGGAATGCAACAATAATAAGAGCTTGGCAGCCAGTAAATTAAACATTCCAAGGGCTTCATTGTATAGAAAGATTGAAGAATATAACATAGAGAGTGAAAATAAATAATACATATGTAATAATTTGTTACACAGGAGTACCTGAAAAATGGTGCTCCTTAATTATTTTTTTTGGCATAGTTTTTGCAATATTCATAAAAAAAGATAAGGGGTGATATTATGAGAAAACACGTTGGAATTGCTGGGGTTTCATTTTATATTCCAGATAAATTTATGACAGCAAAAGAGGTGAGTGAGGCAACGGGAGGAGTTTGGACAGAAGAGGCTGTAATAGAAAAGCTTGGATTTTATAAAAAGCCAATTCCAGGAGAAGATGATGGAACACAGGAGATGGGGGTTAAGGCAGCACTAAAATGTTTAAAGGAATATAATATAGACCCTATGGAAATAGATGTTGTAATTTCCATAGGTGAGGAGTGGAAGGAGTATCCACTAACTACATCGGCAATCTACATACAAGAGAAGATAGGTGCAAAAAGGGCCTATGGTTTTGATTTGCAACAAAGATGCTGTACCTGTATTACTGCAATGAAGGTTGCAAAGGATATGATGATGAGTGACGATTCAATAAATACAGTTTTGATAGTAGGCGGATATAGAAATGGTGATTTTATAGACTATAAAAATCCAAGGGTTAGCTTTATGTATAACTTAGGTGCAGGTGCAGGTGCTCTAATCCTTAAAAAGAATTTAGGAAGAAATGAACTATTAGAGTCTGCAATAATGAGTGACGGTTCCTTTGCAAGGGATGTTGGTGTAAGATACGGTGGTACTGTTAATCCAATAAATAGAGAGAATGTGGATTATGCATATAAATCCCTTGATGTATTTGATGTAGAGGGAATGAAGCAAAGATTAAATGAAAAATCAACACCAAACTTTTTAAAGGTTATAAGGGATTCATTAAAAAAGAGTGGATATTCACAGGAAGATATAGGTTATCTTGCAATACTTCACTTTAAGTACTCTGCTCATAAATATATTTTAAAGGAACTTGGACTTGATGAATCTAAATCAGTTTATCTTTGTGATTATGGACATATAGGTCAAATAGACCAAATCCTATCCCTAAAGCTTGGATTAGAGCAGGGAAAGGTTAAGGATGGGGACATTGTAGTTATGGTTGGCGCAGGAATAGGATATGCTTGGGCAGCAAACACAATCAAGTGGGGAAAAATTGAAGATTAAGGAGGCAGGATTTTTATGAATTTTAGAGAAGAATATAATAGAAAGCTAAAGAGCCTTGATGAAATTTTACATTTGGTTAAATCAGATTATGAAGTTTGTGTTGCACTTGCAGGTGCAGAACCTATGGATTTTTTAAGTAGACTTCACGAGATAAAGGATGAGGTTCAAAATGTATCTGTATTAACTTGTCTTAATATGGGAAGCTATAAATTTACAAGTGAACCTGACATGGAGGGCCATTTCATAAATAATACTTGGTTTTATAGTCCACTTACAAGAAAGGCACATCAAAATAGGACAGCAAGCTTTTTACCAAACCACCTACACCTTGCAGCAAGGCAAAGATTAGGTTATAGAAAGCCTAATATATTTGTTGGAACAGCAACACCAATGGATAAGCACGGTTATTTTAGTCTATCCCTATCAGTAACCTATGAGAGGGAATACATTGAGGCAGCAGATATAGTAATACTTGAGGTAAATGAAAACTACCCAAGAACCTTTGGTGATACCTTTGTTCATATAAGTGAAGTAGACTATGTATATGAAAGCAATAGAAGGCCTCCAGAGCTTACTATAGTTGAACCAAATGAAAAGGATATGATTATAGGAAATTATATAGCAGAGCTCATAGAGGATGGTTCAACTATACAGCTTGGTATAGGTGGAATTCCTAATGCAGTTTCAAAGGCACTTATAAATAAAAAGGATTTAGGTGTTCATACAGAGATGTTTACAGATGGAATGGTTGATTTATATAATGCAGGAGTTATAACAAACAAGAAAAAGACACTTCATAGGGATAAGTTTATAGCAACCTTTGCACTTGGAACTAAAAAGCTATATGACTTTATAGATGAAAACCCAGGGGTTGAATTTAAAAGAGGAAGTTATACAAACGACCCATATGTAATAGGACAAAACTATAAGATGGTTTCCATAAATACATCCCTTCAAGTTGACTTGACAGGACAGTGTTGCTCAGAGGCAATAGGACACATTCAATATAGTGGAACAGGTGGACAATCAGATACTGCAGTAGGAGCTCAAAACAGTGCAGGTGGAAAATCAATAATAGCACTTTATTCAACTGCAAAGAATGATACAATATCTACAATTGTTCCTATGCTCTCACAGGGTGCAGCAGTTTCACTTTCAAGAAATGATGTAGATTATGTTGTAACTGAATATGGAGTGGCACCACTAAAGGGAAGAACAATAAGGGAGAGGGTAAGAAATTTAATAAGTATTGCACATCCTAACTTTAGAGAACAGTTAAAGAAGGATGCTGAAAAATATACGATTTGGTAGGAGGGGGATTATGGCAAAAGTTGAATTAAAGAGGGTAGAACTTAAAAATGGAGAGGTTATTGGTTATCGTGAAGGAGGAGAGGGAAAAACAATTCTTCTTATACACGGTAATATGGTTTCATCAAGACATTGGGGAGAGCTTTTAGATAGACTTGCAGAAGATTATCATGTTGTTGCAGTAGATTTAAGAGGAACAGGTATATCAAGCTATAATAGACCTATTGATACATTTAAGGATTTTGCAGAGGATATAAAGCTCTTTTGTGATGAATTAAATTTAAAGGATTTTCTACTTATAGGTTGGTCAATGGGTGGAGGTATTTCACAGAGATTTGTAGCAGACTATCAGGGTTATGCTAACAGCTTAATACTATATGAATCAATTCCTTGTTCAGGATATTCATACCATAAAAAGGGACCTAATGGAGAATTTTTACCTGAATGTTATCAAAATAAAGAAGAACTATTACAGGATAGAATACAACTAAAACCAATGATAGATGCCCTTGAGAACAATAATAGAGCCTTTATTAAATATCTCTGGGATCAACTTGTTTTCAATGTTGTAAAGCCTGATGAAGAGGAATATGAAAAATTGATTGATGATATATTTATGACAAGAAACTTAAGGGATGCAGCGTGGGCAGCCCATAGTTTCAACATTTCCCATATGTATAATGGTGTTACACAGGGAAGTGGAGAGGTTGATAATATAACTATACCTGTTAGAATTTTTGCTGGAGACAGAGACTTAATTGTTCCTTCAAATTTTGCATACTTTACAGCAAAGGAAATAGGTGATAATGCAGAGGTAGTAATTCTAAATGGATGTGGCCATACTCCACATTATGATAATATAGCGCTTGTGCTACAAAAGATAAAGGAATTTTATAGATAAAAAATTTAAGGTGCCAAACAATTACCACAGTTTCCCCTTATGCTACTTTGGCACCTTTTTTTATTATGTGTATCAAATTAATAAAGTGTCTAAAAAATATACATTAATTTAACATAATTTGTTGTATATGGTTTAAATTATCCTCCCTGTTTTATGGCATAGAATTTGCTTTTCTATATTTAAGAGGCAGCTGACCCTTTGGCAGTTGACCTGTATAAATAAAGGGGGGGATTTAAATTTAAATCTATTCTAAAACTTATATTTTAATTTTAAAAGTGGGGAGGTTTGGTTATGAATAAGAAGGATTTAACAGTATTAGTTATCTTAATTTCAGCAGTATTAATGTTAATAGCTCAGCTAACTAAAAACAATATGTTGTTTGCACTTTCTTTTCCCTTTGTATGCATAGCTTGGATGTGGCTTGGTGCTATGAAGAAGGACAGTGTTAGAGGAAGGGCTAAGGTATCACTTATTTCAATTCTTATAATATGGTTAATTGCTTTTGCTTCAATGGTTTCAATTAATAACAGTCAAGTTACTGGATATTTTTTAGGTCTTCCAAAGGCAACAGCAATAATGGTATATGGAGTATGGGTGGTATCATTTTTAGTTGTAACTTTGGTTTATGCAATAAGATTTGATAAGGACTACATAACAAATGAGGATATTAAAGAATTCAACCAAAGGACAGGTGCTAACTTGAATATAGAAGTTACTGATAACAAACAAGGCAAATTGAATATGTAATGGGGGGATAAAAATGTCAGCCATTAGAGTTGTTATGGTTATTTATATGTTGGTGGTTTTGGCAATAGGTTATTATGCGATGAAACAGACTAAAAGCTCATCAGACTTTTTTATAGCAGGTAAAAAATTAGGGCTTATAGCTCTTGCAATGGCGTCCTTTTCAGCTGCAATTTCAGGGTGGGTTTTTGTAGGAGGTCCGGGTCTCTACTTTAGTATTGGACAAGGTTCTCTTTGGATGACTTTCCCAACAGCTATATCCTTTGCAATGGCTTGGATAATACTTGGTAAAAGAATGAGATTACTAACAGAAGTAAACGACTGTATGACTACACCAGATGCAGTATATGCACGCTACAAATCAAAGTGGGTTAGTGGAATTGCAGCAATTGCAATATTAGTTGGACTTGTTCTATATCTTGCAAATCAAATAACAGCTTTTGCATTTATTCTATCCCCTATATTTAAAATAAATTTTCAATGGGCAGTATTAGTTGGAATGGGAATAGTACTTATATATTCAGTTGCAGGTGGAATGCTTGCAGGTGTTTATACGGAGGTATTTCGAGGAACTTGTGTGATTATGGCGTCTATAATAATATTTACATTATGCGTAGTTACAGGTAGTGGGACACAAAATATGGCATCAGGTATAGTTGAAGCCCTATCAAAGGATGCGGTAGGTGCAAAACTTGTGAATCCTTGGGGGATAATGCCTGCAATTACAACAATGAGCTGGTTCTTCTGCCTATCAATAGGTATAGTAGGTCAACCACATATAGTTCATAAGTTTTATATGGTTAAGGATGTTAGAAAGATGAGATGGGGAGTTGTTCTTGCAGCAATAGGTGGAATGGTTTCAGGGCTACTATGGTTTGGTGTTGGTTTAACAGTAAAATACTTATCAGCAACAGGAAAACTACCAGCAGAGGCAGTTGAATTATTAAAGAAATCAACCGATAATACAATTGTTGTATTCCTAAACTACTATACTCCAAAGGTAATAGCAGGAGTTGTATATGCAGGTATTGCATCTGCAATAATGTCAACAGCAGACTCCTTTATAAATATTGCAGCAGCAAGTGCAGTAAGAGACTTACCCTTTGCCTTCAATAAGAAATTAACTTCAAATCAGGAGCTTGTTATGGGAAGAATTGTAGTAGTTATAATTGCTGTAATTACAATTGTACTTGCTTTAACACTTGGACCTAAGGGAATTGCCCTACTTGGTGCATTTGGCTGGGGTACATTTGCAGCAGCTTTGGCACCAGCTATTGGTATTGGATTTAACTGGTCAAGGGGAACAAAACAGGCAGCATTTGCTTCAATAATTGTTGGACTTGTTTGTAATGTAGGACTTGAAATAGCAAAGGTTTTAGGAGCAGGCTTCTATAAATCCTATATTGCACCAAAGGGAATATATAATGGAACATTGTCTCTATGTCTATCAATAATTGTATATATTCTTGTTTCCTTTATGACTAAAGAAGAAAAACTTGATAGCAAGGTTGAGGCAGTATTAGAGGCGTAAAAAGGGGGCTAATTAGCCCCTTTATTCATACATACAACTTGGTTTTGCATAAGCCTTAGATGTAGATTAAGCACAATTCTCTCCTTCATCTTATAAAAACAATCCTGCCCCTTTATATTTTCAACAGGCACCACATCCTCACGACACATAAGTTCATTTATCTTATACTTAACTATTTCACATACGATGTTTTGATTGAAATATCCCTTATCTTCACATACAAAGTGGTATTCAAGGGGGATAAACTTTTGTTCCTTATTTGCCTTTATCTCAGGTGGATTTATATAACATATTTCTGTTGTACATTCAAAGGGAACAATATAGGTTAAATATCTAATATTGCCACTGGTGCCCTTTGAGTTTTGGCATCTGGCAGAGGCATATTCTAATACTTTTTTAATAACTCCACGTATAAATACTTTTTTAGTTCCTGGTATTAATTTACATTCATTTAATTGAAGTGTTTTTTTTGATGCCTTTATACATACAACAGGTTCACAAAATCTAACAGAGTTTTCAAGTTGAAGACATATTTTAAATTGGCTAATCACAACTGGTACATTTATATAATTAACATCTATGCAGCAGGGCTCTTCTGGTTCATTTTTACATTCTGGAATATTTTTTGAACTTATAAGTATAGGATCGCATTCTCCTTCTTGCTCACCTCTTGAAGCTTCTTCAGCGTCTACATTTTCAGTATCCTCTAATATATCCACAGTTAAGTTTGGTTCATCTTTGATATTAAATTCTTCATTTCTTTTAGATTTACTGCTCATTTGACCACCCTAATTTAAACTTCATTTTATATTATGAATAATCTAAAAGGATGGTTACTAAATATTGTTGTTGATGTATAATTTTATTATATTAATTTTTGGAGGGGATTAGATGAAGATAAAAGCAGTATGTCCAAGGGATTGTTATGGAGGATGCTCTTTGATTTTAGAGGTACAAGATGGAAGAATTATAAAGGTTGAGGGAGATAAAGAAAACAAGGCAACAGAAGGTATGATTTGTAAAAAAGGAATTGAATATATAAGTAGAAACTATGGTAAAAACAGAATAATAAGGGCTCTAAAAAGAGTTGGAGAAAAGGGAAAGGGAGAATTTAAAGAGATTGATATAGAAGAAGCTCTTGATGAAGTTGCAATACGAATAAAGGAGGTACAAGAAAAAGACCCACTATCCTTTTTGTTCTACAAGGGAGCAGGAGAGATAGGAACAGCATCAAAGGTGTACAATAATTTTATAAATCAGTTAAAGGGTTATACATACGTTTATGGAGACCTATGTTCTGGTGCAGGGCTTGAGGCTGTTAAGGCCACCTATGGAAGTGTTGAACATAATGCTCCTTGGGATTTAGAAAATGCAAAGCTTATTGTTATTTGGGGTAAAAATCCTGCAAATACAAATATACAGGAACTTTTACACATTAAAAGGGCAAGGCAAAAGGGTGCAAAGGTAATTTTAATAGATATTAGAAAAAGTGAAACAGCAAAATATGTGGATAAGGTGATAACACCTGAAGTTGGGACAGATTTAGTTCTTGCAATGGCAATACATAACTACATAATACAAAATAACAAATATGATGTGGATTTTGTTGAAAACTTTACATATGGATTTGATGAATTTAAGTATGAGGCTAAAAAATATACTCTTGATTATTCAGAGAGAATAACAAAGGTTTCAAAGGAAGATATAGTTGATATTGCAAATATGATGGCAAGTATTAAGCCATTTACGTTGATTTGTGGCTTTGGAATACAAAGACAAGCACAGGGTGGTCAAACTGTAAGGGCAATTTCTCTTTTACCTGCTTTACTTGGAAGTGTTGGAATAGTAGGGGGAGGATTTAGATATTCAAACCATACAAGGCCAAGGCTGAATATGTCTAAAATGCTAAAGACAATTAAAAATATTAGGGGAATTAATGTTGTTTCTCTTGGAGATGAAATAATAAAAAACAATATTAAATGTATGATGATACATTCTGCAAACCCTGTAAGGTCTAATCCAGATTCCAAAAGATTAGTGGAGGCTCTTAAAAATCTTGACTTTTTAGTTTGCATAGATAATGTAATATCAGAGACTGCAAAGTATGCAGATATAATACTTCCTGCAGCAGCTACATTTGAATACTACGATGTTTTAAGGTCATATTGGCATCCATATATTATGCTCAATGAAAAGATAGTTGAGCCAATGGGAGATTCTATGCACGAGAGCAAAATATATAGAGAACTTGCAAAGAGGATGGGACTAAATGAAGAGAAAATACCAGAAAATAATTTAGAATTTATTGAGTCAGTTTTAAAATATTCAAAGATTAATGCTACTATTGAGGATTTAAGAAAAGGACCATATTTAACAGAAGATTATAGTGAAGTTGTTTACAAGGATAGGGTATTTAAAACACCATCGGGAAGGATAGAATTTAAATCTATATTACTTGAGGAACAAGGTTTTGATGGTGTACCAAAATATAGAGAGAAGGAGTTAAGTAATGCATTTAAACTTATCTCTGTTCATCATAGAGATGTAATCAATTCACAATATTTAAATATACCTTCAATACAAGAAAATTTAGAATGCCCATTTGCATATATAAATATAGACGATGCAAAGGAGCTAAATATAGAAGAGGGAGAAAAAATAATAGTATTTAATGAAAATGGAAGTGTTGAATTAAATGCAAAACCTACATATGATATAAGGAAGGGACACGTTATTATACCTTTTGGACAGGACATAGATTTGAATTCATTGGTTAAGGGAGAAAACACAGACATAGGACTTTGTACGGTTTTCCATAACATAGGAGTGAATATAAAAAAGTATGAATAGGGGGTAATTAAATGTCGGAGGTATTTGTTGAAGTAACAAGGGGACCACTTGTTGAATGTATCCACAGAGGAGATGCTGTTGTAGTAGATAAGACAGGAAGGGTTGTTGCCTATTCTGGTGATGCCTTTAAGGTTACCTATATACGTTCTGCAGCAAAGCCAATACAGACAATGAATGTTATATTATCTGGTGCAGCAGATAGGTTTAAATTTACAGATAAAGAAATAGCAATAATGTGTGCCTCCCACTATGGTGAAGAATTCCATATAAATACACTAAATGAAATGTTAAAAAAGATAAATATAAAAAAAGAGGCCCTTTTATGCGGTGAAACCTATTCAATAAGCCAAGCATATAGAAACAAACAGCTAAAGGAAAATCATCAGATAACAACTCTAAATTCAGACTGCTCAGGAAAGCATGTTGGAGTTGTTGCAACCTGTCTTCATAAGGGATATGGGCTCATAGATTATAATACAAAGGAACATCCTGTACAAAGGGATACATTAGAGGTTGTTGCAAAGGTTTGTGATATAGATAAGGAAAAGATAATCTTAGGCGTTGATGGATGTAGTGTTCCTGTATTTGGTATGCCTCTTTATAATATGGCATTAGGATATGCAAGGATGGTAACTGGCTTTGGACTAAGCGAGGAATATAGAGCTTCAGCAGAGAGGGTATATAATTCAATGGTTGCCTATCCAGAAATGGTGGCAGGTACAAATGGATTTTGTACAGAACTTATAAAGGCAGCAGGAGGAAAATTAATTGGAAAGCTTGGGGCAGAGGCTGTGTACTGCATTGGTGTTAAGGATTTAGGAATAGGAATTGCAGTTAAAATAGAGGATGGAAACTATAGGGCCCTTTATCCTGCTGTTATGAAGATACTGGAGGATTTAAAGATACTAAATTACAATGAAATAAATAGGCTTTCAAATTTCAAAAACCCTCCAAATCTAAATAATAAGGGTGTTAAGGTTGGAGAGATTAGAGCGGTTGTTGATATGAAAAAGGTAAATTAACGTATTTATGTTATATATAAAAAAGTTCCACATAAACAAGGATTTTAGTGGAACTTTTTTATATTTAAATAATATTAATTTGGCAAGCAACATAGAAAAGGAATGATAATAAAAAAAATTCTTTTTTAAAAATTTTAAAATAAGACTTATATATTAATCATTATAAGGATTACTTCCTCTATTCAAGTTAATTTGAATATGATGGGTTAAGGTTGTGGACTAATGTTAATATTTAGTAAAATCATTTCTAAATATATTTTTTAGAATTTCCTATATTTCCTCTAACTCCCGCTATTAATTTAATAAATGATAGTTTATTATTAAATTAATAATATGTATTATTATCTTAAAATTTTTATTAAATTCACCTTGTTACATATCAGATATATTATTCAAATATTACATATCTAAACATTTTTTTGTATTATACATAATCTTCTAACTATTATAAGTCATAAAATACTTTAATGTCAGTCAATATGTCTTCCAACATATATAACTAACTTGATATTTTGATTATCAAAATAATATTTATTTTAAAGGGTTTGAAGGCTTAACAACTAAAAGCATAAATTAATTTAGTTGTTTTATGGGAGGGATAAATATGTTTAATATTACATCCATTTTAGGATTTAGATTAATTTATGGAGATATTAGAGAAATTATAGAATTTCTATTTAGAGCAGACAAAATTTGTTTATATTCTGCAAATGGTGAAGTATTAAATAACATAATATTTAATAATTTACCTTTAGTTGAGAATTACTATTTAATACCAGATGGCATTACTACATTGTATTTAGCTAAAAATTTAAATGGCCTTCATATAAATAAAATTCCAGGAATTGAGGTTATGCAGTATATCTTAAATAAAATGAAGGATAAACCTTTATATTTATTTGGTGCAAAGGAAGAAGTAAATAATAAGTTAACAGAAAAGTTAATAAAGCAGGGAGTAAATATAGTTGGTAATAGATGTGGTTTTGGATATGATGAACAAGAATTGATAGATGCTATTAATAAAAGTGGAGCTGAAATACTGTTTGTAGCATTGGGTTCTCCGTTACAGGAAGAGTTTATATATAGGACATTTAATAAATTAAACGTAAGGTTAATTGTTCCTGTAGGTGGTGCATTTGATGTACTATCAGGCTATAAAAAGAGGGCACCCAAAGTGTTTATAAAACTAAAATTAGAGTGGCTCTGGAGAACGCTATTAGAACCTAAAAGGGCTAAGAAAATATATTCAATTATAAAATTCAATATTTATATGTTAGATTTAAGTTTAAAATTGAAACAATCAAGATTAAATTACGCTACACAAGAGGAGGAGATATAGTTGCAATTTTTAGTCATTATATTGTTTTATACATTACAGGTTTATTATTTGGGATTTATTTATTATTATAGTTTGATATCTTTATGGGGATATAAACTAAATAAATTAGAGGACTTACAACCAAACAAGTCCTTTGCATTGATAGTTGCAGCACATAATGAGAGTGCTGTAGTTGGAAGTATTGTTGATAATCTTCAAAAATTAGATTATCCAAAAGAATTATATGATGTATATGTAATAGCTGATAACTGTACAGATGATACAGCAAACATTGCAAGAAAAGCAGGAGCAAGCGTTTATGAGAGGTTTAACAATGAATTAAGGGGTAAGGGATATGCACTTAAGGAATTTTTTGAAGAATATCTATTTAAATTAAATAAGAATTATGATGGTGTTTGTATATTTGATGCAGATAACCTTGTTTCAAAGAATTTTTTAATAAAGATGAACAACAGGTTATGTAGAGGAAATAAAGTAATACAAGGATATTTAGATACTAAAAATCCAGATGATTCTTGGATAACGGTATCAAGTGCATTAGCCTATTGGATAACAAGTAGAGCTTTTCAACTTTCAAGAGAAAACTTAGGTTTATGTGCAGCATTAGGTGGGACAGGATTTTGTGTAGATTACAATATATTAAAGGATTTAGGTTGGAATGCATTAAGCTTGACGGAGGATTTAGAGTTTTCAATGAAATGTGTATTAAAAGGTATAACAGTACATTGGGAACACGAAGCAAAAATATATGATGAAAAGCCATTAACACTAAAGGCATCTATAAGACAAAGAATCAGATGGATGCAAGGTCATTGGGATTGTGCATATAGATATACAGCATCACTTTTTAAGAAGGCGATTGGTGATAGGGATATAGTAGCACTAGATGCAGCATTTTATTTACTACAACCATCAAAAGTAATAGCCAATATGTTTGTACTAATAATGTTATTTTTTAAACTTTTATTTCCAGGGTTATGGTTTAGTAAAATAATATTACCTCTATGGTTATTAGTAATAAGTTTAGGTATTAACTATATAATACCAATATCAATTTTAATAAAAGAAGGAATATCATTTAAATACATTTTAGGTTTAATTCCTTGCTATTTTTATGGGTTAACTTGGTTTCCAGTTACAGTAATGGGATGGATAAAGAGAAAAGAAAAACAATGGGTTCATACAGTTCATACAAGAAGTTTAACAATAGAAGATATACAAAAGAGAGAAGGGGAGATTGGGGGTGTAGTTATTGAATAAAATTATAAAAGTGTTTAGCTTATATATAATATTTATTATAGTTTTAATAAGTAAGATACTGGTTTTTAATAGCATTGTACACATAGATAATAACATAATCAATTTAATTTCATTACTTGGAACAACGCTAATATTGTCATTTATATTAGGGTTATTTGGAACAAGCAATTTTATTAAATATAGTACATTATTTAATATAATAATATCAGTAATTTTACTAGTAAACATATTGAATTATACTTATTTTAAAGATATAGTATCAATTTTTAATATAAAAAGTATAAAATATGTGGATGATGTGTCTTCATCGATAACAAAGAATTTTTCATTTAAATTTATGATTGTTTTTATGTTTGATATTTTTTATGTGTTTATAATAAAAATTGTATATGACAATATAAAGAATAGTATTATAAACATAAAATATATGGATATACTAACAAGGCTGTCGGTATTGGCATTAGTTGGTATGATATCAGTTACTTCAACAATAACCTATGCTAAAAAGAAAAATAGTACTGTTTTTAATCAGTTTTATAATAAACATATGATAGCTTCATCAACAAATATATTAACTTATCATTATTTGGATTTAAAGCGATATATAAAAAATTTGTCAGATATTTATAGTGTTAATGATATAAAAGAGGCTAAAAAATCTTTGAAATATTATAATGAAAAGGACTTGTTATATGGTAAATATTTAGGTAAAAATCTATTATTATTACAATTAGAATCTTTTCAAGGTTTTGTAATAGGTAAGACAATAAATGGAGTAGAAATTACACCAAACTTAAATAAACTTGCTAAAGAGTATTATGAAGTTCCAAATTTATATGTTCAAACGTCAATTGGGGGAACATCGGATGCAGAGTTTACAGTAAATAACGGTTTACTATCAACTCCTGATATACCTGTATATTATACAGATAATAAGTTCAATAACTCTTTACCAAGGTTATTTAAAGAGTTAGGATATAAAACCTATGTAATGCATTCAAACAATGAAGCATTTTGGAATAGAGGTATTGTATATAGAAATATAGGAATAGATAAATTTTACAATAAAAAGGATTTTAAAATAGATGAAGAAATTTTGTTAGGATTATCTGATGAAAGCTTTTTAAGACAAAGCGTAGAGTATATAAAACAATTACCAAAGCCTTTTTATAATATGGTAATAACAATGTCAACTCATTATCCTTTTAAGGATGCAAAATTTAAAAATGAGTTAGATGTAGGAGAATTAGAAGGTACATTAATTGGAGATTATATAAAATCTATACATTATTTAGATAGACAAATAGGAATGTTTATAAACAAATTAGAAGAAGAAGGCATTTTAAAAGATACTGTTATAATAATGTATGGAGATCATCATGGAATACCATATAACTTTAGACAAGAACTATCAAAGTTTTTAGATGTTTCGATTGAGGATGATTATGATTGGTATAATCAATTTAAGGTATGGGGACTTGTTATGTTACCTGATAAAGCTGTAAAAGGTAAAGCAGAGGGTGTTTATGGACAAGCAGATATATATGCCACAGTACTTCATTTATTTGGAGTAGATAAACCAACAACAGAAGTGAGTCAATCTTTATTCAAGAAGAAAAATTATGTATATTTACCACAAGGAATATACAAAGAAGGAAACAAAGTATATTTGACACTTACTAATAAATACAAGGATTACGATAGTAAAGAAATAAAGAGGATTGATAATAAGACTTTACAAAAAATAAATAATATTTTAAAGTACAATAACATAATTGTAAGGTATATAAATAAGTAATAGTAATTTTTACAAAGTTATATTATTCTCAAAAAGTTCTTTCATTATAATTTAATTCTTAAGAATCGATTCGTTAAAAGGTGATTTTAACGAATCTTTTTTATAGGAAAATTTAAATAATAATTTGTTATAAAAAGTATAGTTATATTATGCTACAATAAAATTTCTAAAAATTATTGAAATATCATATAAATATAGTGTAAAATAAATTTGAAAAGTGAATATATACGTCAAGGGTGCTAATTGTAGCTTAATAGGGAAAGTGGTGAAAATCCACTGCAGCCCCCGCTACTGTAGACGGAGACAAATCCTAACCACTGGGAAACTGGGAAGGTAGGAGGAGGATGACCCGTGAGCCAGGAGACCTGC
>JAOAAJ010000072.1 GCA_026418935.1 Caloramator sp.
AGGTAAAGGATACATAAACCCAAAGTCTCAAATTACAATTAGAATTATGACAAGGGAAAAAGATGAAGAAATAAATGAAGAATTTTTTAGAAAACGCATTTTAGATGCTTGGAATTATAGAAAAAAGGTAATTGAAACTACATCCTGTAGAGTTGTGTTTGGTGAAGCTGATTTTATTCCTGCATTAATAGTTGATAAATTTAGTGATTATCTTGTTGTACAGTTTTTATCTTTAGGAATAGAAAGATGGAAGGATACAATAGTAAAGGTGTTAAAGGAAGTGCTTAATCCTAAGGGAATTTATGAAAGAAGTGATGTACCAGTTAGAGAGCTTGAGGGACTTGATCAGAGAAAGGGATTTTTAACAGAACCCTTTGAAACAATAATTATATCAGAAGAAAATGGCGTTAAGTATTATGTAGACATTGAAAATGGACAAAAGACTGGATATTTCTTAGACCAAAAGGAAAATAGATATGCAATAAAGGATATTGTAAGGGATGCAGATGTACTTGATTGTTTCTGCCATACAGGTTCCTTCTCACTTCACGCTGGTCACTTTGGTGCAAAAAGTGCACTTGGTATAGATGTATCAGAACACGCTGTAGAATTCGCAAGAAGAAATGCAGAGCTAAATGGACTTCAGGATATATGTAAATTTGAAGCCCACAACGCATTTGACGTTTTAAAAACTTGGGCTAAGGAAGGCAGAAAATATGACGTTGTTATATTAGATCCTCCAGCATTTACAAAATCTCGTTCTGCAGTAGAAGGTGCCGTAAGAGGTTATAAAGAAATCAATCTTCGAGCACTTAAAATGGTTAAAAAGGGTGGATATTTAGTAACATGTTCCTGTTCACATTTTATGTATCCTGAACTTTTTATGGAAGTAGTTATGGATGCTGCAAGGGATGCAAAAAGGACTTTAAGGCTTGTTGAATATAGAAATCAATCAAAGGACCACCCAGTTCTTTTCAACTCAGATGAAACATTATACTTAAAGTTTATGATATTACAAGTAATATAAATACCCCTCTTCTAAAAGGGGTATTTTTTTATACTCCCATCCTTAAAATATGGAACAACATTTAAAATATCCTCTTTAAAGCAGTATTTTATGTCCTCTTCAAGTCCTATAGATATCATATACTTGTAATGACTTGCATATTTTAAATATTCAAATATGTTCTCCCTATTATTCATATAAGTTAAATACGCTAAAGTAGCAAAGTCTGTCATATCTGTTTCGGTTAGTTTATTTATTTCATATATTATTTTACCTGCACACAAAAAGTCATCTATAGAAAAATTGCCATCTGTTCCCGAACATATTATATTTATATCACTACCATTTTTTACAACATATTCAGATAAATATTTGGCATTTAACATACTTCCAATTAATATTGTATCACAATATTTTGCTTTAATTATTGCCCTTGTTCCATTTGAAGTAGTAAAGACTATCCTCTTATCTTCTACAGTTTCTCTGTTATATTCAATAGGAGAATTTGAAAGATCAAAGCCTTCTATTTTTAATCCCCTTCTTTCACCTCCTAATAAAATTCCATTATTTTTATGGGATAAAGCTTCTTCTACTTCAAGTACTGGAACAACATCTAAACACCCATTATACACTGCTGTTGTTATAACAGATGTTGCTCTTAAAACATCAATTACAACTGCTGTTGTTCCCTTCAGCTTTTCTTCCTCCACGCTATTTAGTGTAGGAAACAAAGTAATCTTCATACTATCACCCCTAAAATACATAAAGGAGGCATTATTTCCTCCTTATTTGCTACTAATATTTTCTGATATAGACTCTCTATGTATTATTTGAGTTTTTAGAACTTTCTTTATTTTATGATTGCATCTTCCCTTTACTTTATCAATCACTATCTTTGCCGCTTCATAGCCTAATGTATAGGCATTTATATCAACAGATGTTAATGCTGGTGTTGCAAACTCTGATAAAGGTATATTATTAAAACTCATTATAGATATATCTTTTGGAATTTTAACACCCATTTCCCTTGCTGCTTTAATTGCACCAAATGCCATAAGGTCGTCAGTTGTCATAATAGCAGTCGGAGGATTAGAACTTTGAAGTATCTTCTTCATCCCCTGATATCCGCCTTCTTGTACAAATTCACTGGATACTATTATTGATTCATCAAGCTCAATACCATATTTTTCTAATGCTCTTTTATATCCCTCAAATCTATCTAAAGAAACTACTAAATTTAAAGAACCATTTATTAACCCAATTCTCCTATGCCCCATTTTTATTAAATGTTCTGTTGCATAAAAGGCTGCCTCAACATTATCATTATCTACAAAATCACAACTTTCTCCCTTTGGTGGCCTTCCTATCATAGCAAAGGGTATATTCATCTTTTTAATAGCCTTTAAAATTGGATCATCTATTTTTGAATACATTAAAATAATACCATCAACTCTTCCGCCATTTACTACAGCATTAAGCGATTCAAGCTGTTCTTCATCCGTATTTCCTGTAGTAATTAATATACAATACCCTTCTTCGTGGGTTGATTTTGCTATACCTCTTAGAGCCTCTGGGAAAAATGGATTTAAAAATACATCTTCTGCGGACCTTGGCATAACTATTCCTATAGTATTGGTAGTTCTACAAACAAGGCTTCTTGCAATTGCATTAGGATGATACCCTAACTCCTGCATCACTTTTCTTACTCTTGCCTTTGTTTCTTCACTTATTCGCGGACTATCAGAT
>JAOAAJ010000076.1 GCA_026418935.1 Caloramator sp.
AGGGCTTAATGATGTAGAAGGCCAAGGTATTATTATAACAATTTCTCCAGTAGATAATGTTAAAAACAATTATATAAATCAAATATATGCTACAGATATTTTAGACATTATAAATGAATTAAATTCATCAGGTGCAGAAGCAATGTCAATAAATGAAGAAAGATATATAGCAAGAACACAAATAAGGGAGGCAGGTGCCTATATTAAGATAAATGAAACAAAATTTAGTCCGCAGGATAAGTTTGTTATAAAGGCTATAGGGGATCCAAGTATATTAGAAGGTGCATTTAAAATGCCAGGAAACATTTTGGAACAAAATGCAGATAGAATAGCTTATACAATTGAAAAATCAGATAACATTAAAATATTAAAGTACAATAAAAAGATAGATTTTAGATATGCTAAACCAGGAAGGTGATAACATGGTACCTTTAATTGGATTATTAATAGGTGTTTTATTAGGTATATTTTTAAAAATAGATATTCCAAATTCCTTTACGGCATATATTCCAGTTGCAATACTTGCAGCCCTTGATTCTGTATTTGGAGGAGCAAGGGCATCGCTTGAAAAGAAATTTGATTCAGATATTTTTATATCGGGTTTTTTTAGTAATATACTTCTTGCAATAGGACTGACTTATCTTGGGGATGCTTTAAATGTCCCTATTTATTTAGCTGCTGTTGTAGTTTTTGGTAGTAGACTATTTAATAATTTTGCAATTATAAGAAGAATTATATTAGAAAAGTTAAGGAGTAAGATAAGGGAAAAGGAGGAGTAAATGATGAAAATTAATGAATCAAAACTTCTCCTTATGATGTCAGGCATTTTTACTGGAATTATAATTACATCTTTTTTAGTTAAGTCTACTCCAAGTAAAACAATACTTTTAACTTATAAGGATTATCAAAGATTAAAACATGAAAATTTTACTCTTAATAGAGAAGTAGCAGCACTTTCAAGAAATTTAGTAGAACTACAAGTAAAATATAATCAGTATACTACTAGTGAAAAAAAGACAAAAACAATCTTGGAATCTTTAAAAAAGGAATATGAAGAAGCTAAAATGTTATCAGGAATGGAACAGGTAAAAGGTCCTGGAATAGAAGTTAAGGTTGATGATTCAAGAAGAAGCAGTTATTCAAACGATTTTGAATTATGGAATAGTATTGTTCATGATTTTGATTTAAGACAAATAATAGTAGATTTAAAAAATGCAAATGCAGAAGCTATTGAAGTAAATGGTTATAGAGTTGTTGCAAACACTTCAATTACCTGTGAAGGTCCAATTATAATGATTAATGGAAATTATATAACACCTCCATTTACAATAAAAGCAATTGGTGATAAAGATGCACTTTATTATGCAATGTATAATCCAGATAGCTGGTATAAAACTATGGAGTTAAGGGGACTTACATTGAGCTTAATAAAGTATGATGAAGTTTTTATAAATGGTATTAATGATGATATTGAACCTAAATATTTAAAAATAAAAAAATAATTATGATTAAGACTAAATATTTAAAAAAATATTACGATAAAGAAATAGGACAAAATTTTTTTTGCTAAAAGGGAATTTGAAATTTTTGTAGAATTATATAATTAATATACTAAAGTTGGGAGGTTAAAATTTAAATGAGCAATGTAGTTGCAGCCTTAGATATAGGTTCATCTAAAGTGTGTATAATTATTGCAGAGATGAAAAATAAGCAGTTTAATGTTTTAGGTGTTGGAACCTCCGAGTGTAAGGGTGTAAAGAAGGGTATTATTGTTGATATAGATTCAACTGTTGAAGCAATTAATAGTGCATTAAAACAAGCAGAACATATGTCAAACAAAAAGATTAAGTCAGTATTTGTAAATATCCCTGGAGGATATACTAACCTATATAAAACAAAGGGGGTTATTGCTGTTTCAAGGGACGATAAGGAAATTACCAAGGAGGATGTATGTAGGGTGCTTGAGGCAGCAAAGGTTGTAGCTATTCCTCAGGATAAGGAAATAATAGATATAATACCAGAACAGTATATAGTAGATGGATATGATGAAATAAGAGATCCTATTGGTATGGTGGGGGTTAGACTTGAGGTTGATGCTAATTTAGTTGTTGCCTCCTGCACTACAGTTCAAAACATAATAAGAAGTATACAAAAAGCAGGATTGGTCTGTGATGGTATAATTTTAGAACCACTTGCAACATCAAGTGTAGTTTTAAGTGATGATGAAAAGGAACTTGGTGTAGCTTTAATTGATGTAGGAGCAGAAACAACTGACATTTCTGTATTTAGAAAGGGATCTTTAGTTTTTACAAAGGTAATACCAGTAGGTGGAAATCATATTTCAAATGATATCTCCATAATATGCAAAATAACATCTACTGATGCAGAAAAAATTAAGAGACAATATGGTGTAGCTACTTCAAATTTAATAAGAAATAATGATATAATAAAGATAAACAGTATAGGTGGTAAATCTGAAAAGGAAGTTTACCTAAAGGATATAGCAGAAATAATGGAAGCAAGGATATCAGAAATGCTATATCTTGTTAGAAAAGAATTGGAGGATAGAAATTTATATAACTCAATTTCTGCTGGTGTTGTTATAACAGGAGGAGGGCTCTTTAACATTAAAGGTATTCAGGATGTTGCACAGTCAAGTTTTGAATTGCCTGTAAGATTTGGATACCCAAACTATATTGGAGTTGCAAATCCAATATATTCGGCTTCAGCTGGAACTGCCTTTTATGCTTTAAAGGAAAAGAGAACAAGCATAGTAGAAATATCACATGCAGTTCCTAAGAAGGAAGAAGTTAATCATTTTGAAGATTATGTTGAAGAAGATTCTTCAAATAAATCTGGAATATTGGATAAGATAAAAGAGTTTTTTGCAGACTTTTTCTAAAATACAAAAGGGGGTATAAATGTGCTAGATTTTGATTTCGAAATTGAAGCAGGTGCTAAAATAAAAGTTGTAGGAGTAGGTGGAGGCGGTAATAACGCTGTTAATAGAATGATTGAATCAGGATTACAAGGTGTGGAATTTATATCGGTTAATACTGATAGACAAGCATTACATCATTCAAAGGCACCAGTTAAAATACAAATAGGTGAAAAGCTTACAAAGGGACTTGGTGCAGGTGCTAATCCTGAGATTGGAGAAAAATCAGCTGAAGAAAGTAGAGAAATTATTATCCAAGCTCTTAAGGATGCAGATTTAGTGTTTATTACAGCAGGTATGGGTGGTGGTACTGGAACAGGTGCTGCACCTGTAATTGCAGAAATTGCAAAGGAAATGGGAATATTAACTGTTGGTGTTGTAACAAAGCCTTTTGACTTTGAGAGAGGGACAAGAAGAATTAATGCTGAAAAGGGAATAGCTAAATTAAAGGAAAAGGTAGATACTTTAGTTACTATTCCAAATGATAGATTAAAGCATATCATAGACAAAAAGACACCTATAACAGAGGCCTTTAGAATTGCAGATGATGTTTTAAGACAAGGTGTACAAGGTATTTCTGACCTAATAGTAAAGCCTGGTGTTATTAATCTTGATTTTGCTGATATTAAGACTATTATGTTAAATAGAGGCTTAGCTCATATGGGTATTGGTAGAGCTTCAGGTGAGAATAGAGCAATAGAGGCTGTAAAGATGGCTATATCAAGTCCGCTTCTTGAAACAACAATTGATGGTGCAACAGGAGTCTTAATTAATGTTACAGGTGGACCAAATCTAACATTGTTTGAAGTAGATGAAGCTGCAGAACAAGTAAGACAAGTTGCAGACCCAGATGCTAATGTAATTTTTGGTACTGCAGTGGATGAAAGCTTAGGTGATGAAATAAGCATTACTGTTATAGCAACAGGTTTTGATAAAGTAAGAGAAGTAAAAATAGAAGAAAAGGAAAAAGAAGTTCATGAAGAAGAAAAGACACCAAGAGTTATAAATGTTGATACAGATTCTGATTTAGATATACCACCATTTATACGCAATCAAAGAACAAGAAGATAATAGGTTTGAAAGGGATAGGTAAGAATTATACCTATCCCTTTTTACATATTTTTTAAAAATACAAAATTATACTTTTTTATTTGTATAAAAAAATCATAATATGTATTTATTTTTTATATAAATAGAATATGAAATGACAAAATTTATAAGGAAAAGGATGTATAATTATAATAAAAAGTTGTCCACGTGGAGGTGGGCATTGATGCAGATAATCTATTTAGATGTACTTTTAATAGAGAATGTTCTACTTAATTTTCTCCTTTTATATACTGTAAACAGATTTTGTAGATTAAATAGAAAAATCTATTATATTATATCTTCATCTGTAGTTGGTGCTTTTTATGTTTTTATAGTTTTTTTCCCCTCACTAAATATATTTTATTCATCCATTATGAAAATATGTATGTCAATTTTAATGATTATTATTGCCTTTTGGCCAAGAAGCTTTAGAGCATTTTTAAAGCAGTTTTTGCTGTTTTATGGGGTTTCCTTTTTTGTTGGAGGGGCTATATTATCAATTTTTTATTTAGGTAATGGAGGAAATATTGATTCAGTAAATGGAGTTATGATGCTAAATAGGATGTCTTCCAAGTATTTATTATATGGAGTTGTTGTTTCTATATTTATCGTTAAAATTGTCTTTGATCTTGTAGATAGACATTATTATTTAAAAAATAAAACAGTTGATTTAAGCATTATTAATGAAGATAAACACATAAGGTTAACTGCTCTACTTGATACTGGAAATTGTCTAAAGGATCCAATAACTGGGTGTCCTATAGTTATTGCAGATATAAATTATATATCTGAAGTTTTACCTAAGGAGATTATAGAGATATTAAATAACGATAAACAAGTAACTCAAATTAATGATTTTGAAATAAATAAGAGATTAAGGGTAATACCTTATACAACAATAGGGGTGGAGAATGGGATACTATTAGGATATAGAGTAGATTATATTTATGTTTTTACAAAGGACAAGGTAGGGATTATTAAAAACCCTATTATAGCCCTATCTAAGGAACACCTTTCAAAAAAAGAGGACTATCAAGCAATTGCATATCCAGATATTATAAGTTGGGAGGTTAAATAATATGAAGTTGCTGCGATTTTTAATCAATACTATTTTGAAAAAAATAAGAGAAATATACAGCAGCATATTAGGGTTAGATGAAGTATATTATGTAGGTGGAAATGATGTATTGCCGCCTCCGCTTTCAAATGAAGAAGAGAAAGAACTTGTTGATAAATTAAAAACAGGAGATGAAAGTGTCAAAAATACATTGATAGAAAGAAACTTAAGACTTGTTGTCTATATTGCAAGAAAATTTGAAAATACTGGAGTAGGTGTTGAGGATTTAGTATCAATAGGAACAATAGGGCTTATAAAGGCTGTAAATACCTTTGATCCTATTAAGAAGATTAAACTTGCAACCTATGCATCAAGATGCATTGAAAATGAAATATTAATGTACCTAAGAAGAAATAGTAGAATTAAAGCAGAAGTTTCCTTTGATGAACCTTTAAATGTTGACTGGGATGGTAATGAACTTCTGTTATCAGACATACTTGGTACTGATTCTGATATGATTTTTAACTACATTGAAGATGATGTAGAAAAGCAACTTTTGAGAAATGCAATGGGAAAACTTTCAAAAAGAGAACAACAGATTGTTAGTTTAAGGTTTGGCCTTTTAGGTGGTGGAGAAAAAACTCAGAAGGAGGTTGCAGATATTTTAGGTATATCTCAATCGTATATATCAAGATTAGAAAAGAGAATAATAAAAAGATTAAGGAAAGAAATAACAAAAATGACATAAATTAATATGAAT
>JAOAAJ010000094.1 GCA_026418935.1 Caloramator sp.
ACCTACTATACCAGACATAACTTTAAATTGAGAAGCTCTGCTTCCATTTACAAAACCAGGTTCAGTATGATTAAATACGCTTCCCTTTATTCCGTCTCTTATTGTGTCATTAAAATGTGTTATTCTTGGCATTTTAGAAGCATTCTTTTGGTTTGCCTTTAAGCTATCGTCAAGTGCTGTTGAAAGGTTCCAGCCCTCTCCAATTATTAATATAGATGGGTCTATCTTATCAAGTTCTGCTCTTATTGTATTCATAGTTTCAATATCTAAAAGCCCCATTAAGTCAAATCTAAATCCATCAACGTTATATTCCTTTGCCCAATAAACAACAGATTCAACTATAAATTTTCTTGCCATACTTCTTTCAGAAGCAACGTCATTTCCACAGCCAGAACCGTTTGTAAGTTTGCCTGATGCATCGGTTCTAAAGAAGTATCCTGGAACAAGTTTATTAAAGTTAGCCGCTTCAGCACTATACATATGGTTGTAAACAACATCCATAACAACTCTTAAACCATTGTCGTGTAGAGTTTGAACCATAGTTTTAAGTTCTGAAACTCTTGACATAGGGTTATATGGGTCAGTTGAATAGCTTCCCTCTGGTGCATTATAGTTTTTAGGATCATATCCCCAGTTAAATTGAGGTTTTGTTGAAGTTTCATCTATTGATGCAAAATCATACATTGGAAGTATTTCTATATGGGTTACCCCTAAACTCTTAATATAATCAAGTCCTGTAGGTGTACCATTTGAAGTTTTAGTTCCTGTTTCAGTTAAACCCAAGAACTTTCCTTTGTTTTTAATTCCGCTGTTAGGATGAACAGATAAATCTCTAATATGAAGTTCATAGATTATAGCATCTACAGGATTTTTAAACTCTGGCTTAGATTTTGGATTCCATTTTTCAGGGTTAGTTCTTGATAAATCAACAACAACTCCCTTATCACCATTTACAGTAACACTCTTTGCATAAGGGTCAACAGCTTCGTTCCAATTGTCACCTATTTTTACCTTGTAGGTATAAATTGTTCCGTGTTGATCTCCGTCTAATGTATATGACCATACGCCCTTTTCTTCCTTTTTCATTGCAAGTTCTTTTCCTTGCTTATCATCCCATTTTGAGTAGATTACAAGCTTTGCTTCACTTGCAGTTGGTGCCCATACCTTAAAGGTTGTTTTATCCTTTGAGTAGTTTGCACCAAGATCATTGCCAGAGTAGAAGTAAAGTTCATCAAACTCCTTTGAACTGAATATTTGACCAAAGGTTGCAATTTTTGTACCATAGTCTTTAAATTCAACTGTAATTGTTTTATCAAGAGCTAATTTTTCATTAATTACTACAGTAGCCCTTCTTGCTTTATTATCAACCTTTGTTGATTCATCTATTTTTATCTCTTTAATTGTATATGTTTTTTCACTATCCTTAATTGTTATCTTATCCTTTAGAGTATCAGTTATTTCAAATGGAAAGTTTACTTCAACATTTATTGTACTAATTCCATCTATTGATGCAGAAACTAATTTTTGAGTTAAATCAAGTGTTTCCATAGAATAGTGAACCCGTTCATCTCCTTGCATTAACCATATTTCAGCAGAACCATCTTCCTTAAACTTGGTTATAAATCTATCACCAAATTCCTTTTCAGCCCAATCATTACCCGATTCACTTCTTCTTGTTATAATTCCAAGTTTATCTACACCTAAGGTATCGTCAATGACAAATGTACCTACAACTCCTAAGTTGTCCTTACCTGTAAAATTGTATCCCTTTCCTTGTTTTCCAAAAGGCCAAATCCAAAGGTTCCAGCCGTCATATTTTCCATCATATCTATAGTAGTGAACAGTAACCTTTGTTTGTTCTTTAAGCTTTACAGGTTGAGAACTTTTCTTATCTGGCTTTGAATAATAAATTTCAGGGTCTCCTGGAAGTAGCCATATTTCAGCTACACCGTCCTTAAACTTATCAACGAATCTGTCCTCTGCAACGTCCTTTTCCCAATCATCAGTTCTTACAATAAATCCAACCTTATCATAGCTCTCATCAAATTCTATAACTGCGTATGGACCAAAGGAGTCCTTTTTAGTGAATTCATATTTTTTACCATCTTTTCCTGCAGGCCAAATCCAAAGGTTCCAGTCCTTATCTGTATTTGGGTCCTTTGCATAGTGAATTATTAGTTTAGTTTTGCCTTGAGCAAACGTTTGCTTTGGTGGGAAAAAGTAAAATAGATTAATGAGCATAAAAACTACCAAAGTAAACGCTGCAAGTGCCTTCTTTTTTGTCATACAGATTCCCCCTTCAAAATTAACATTCAATTTAATAGAATTCGACATACAATTTATTTTTCCTTCTTTTGTATGTATAAATTCTCAATATATAAATATTATTTTAATTTTATTTTTAGAAAGATAATATTCAGAAAAATTTTAAAATAAAAAATAATCCTTTTTGAATTGACACTATGTTTAATATAGATTAAAATTTTAAAAAATACACTTTAAATTGGTCCCGTGAGGCCAGAAAGGAGTATGATAAATATGAAAATTTTTTGCAATCTGTTTAAAATTTTTG
Source organism: Caloramator sp. (assembly GCA_026418935.1). GTDB lineage: Bacteria > Bacillota > Clostridia > Clostridiales > Caloramatoraceae > Thermobrachium. Next base: position 2,573 of record JAOAAJ010000094.1, read on the forward strand.
CTTTGCTAACATATTTTTATGAAACATAATGGACACTTAAGGGATTAGTGTTTATAATCTCTTGGGTGTCCTTTTTAATGCACAAATTATAAAGTGCATTAAATGTAATCGAAAATTTAGCCTCTATATAGCTAAAAGGAGGGAAAATATGAAGGCAAAGCTAATACTTGAAAATGGGATAGAGTTTATTGGTAACGCATTTGGATATCTACAAGAAACAGTAGGTGAAGTAGTATTTAACACTGGTATGACAGGATATCAGGAGGTTTTAACAGACCCGTCCTATTATGGACAGATAGTTGTTATGACTTATCCTCTAATGGGTAATTATGGGATAAACTATGAAGATGTTGAATCACAAAATCCTAAAGTTAAAGGATTTATAGTTAAAGAAAATTGTACTTACCCAAGCAATTTTAGATGCAGTATGGACTTAGATGATTATCTTAAGAAGAATAAAATAATAGGATTAGAGGGAATAGATACAAGAGCTCTAACTAAAATACTTAGAGATACAGGTACGATGAAGGGTGTTATTACATTAAAGGATATTGACATAAATAGAGCAGAAGAGATTATGAAAAACTTTTCGAATAAAGAGGCAGTCTTTAATGTAACTACAAAACAAAAATATCATATAGACGGTATAGGAAAGCATATTGCAGTTTGTGATTTTGGAATAAAGCAGAACATAATAAGAAGCTTTATAAAAAGAGGATGCAGACTAACAGTTTTCCCAGCAACAGCCTCATATAAGGAGATTTTAGAGGTAAATCCAGATTTAGTGTTTTTATCAAATGGTCCAGGAGATCCAGAGGATTTACAAGGGATAATTCAAAATATAAAGGAATTATTAGGTAAAAAACCAATTGTGGGTATATGTTTAGGCCATCAGCTATTGGCCTTAAGTCTTGGAGGAAGGACTAAAAAACTTAAATATGGACATAGAGGTTGTAACCATCCTGTAAAGGACTTAACAAAAAACAAAATATATATAACCTCTCAAAATCACGGGTATTATGTTGATGTTGTACCAGAGGATATGGAGGTAACTCATATAAGTTTAAATGATGGTACAGTTGAAGGAATGAGACACAAAAAACTTCCAATTTATTCAGTTCAATTTCATCCTGAAGCTTGTCCTGGTCCAAAGGATAATGACTACATTTTTGATGAATTTTTAAAATTAGCACTATAGGAGGGATACTATGCCACTTAATAGGAATATAAAAAAGGTACTTGTTATAGGTTCAGGACCAATAGTTATAGGACAAGCAGCAGAGTTTGATTATTCAGGAACGCAGGCTTGTATGGCTATAAAAGAAGAAGGAATAGAGGTTGTACTGGTAAATTCAAATCCTGCTACCATTATGACCGATAAAGAGGTTGCAGATAAGGTATATATTGAGCCTTTAACAGTAGAGGTTTTAGAGAGGATAATAGAAAAGGAAAGGCCAGATTCACTACTTGCAGGAA
>JAOAAJ010000097.1 GCA_026418935.1 Caloramator sp.
ACTTTTATTTAACACGAAGTAAGGACTTATGCCAATTTTTATTTTTTGGTAGTATTACCAATTAGACTTTTATTTTTGCATAACTAAAATAATAATTAAATTCCTCTACTGTATCTTTATTGAAAATTTTAGTGTCATTTATATTATAATGAAGTTTTAAGAAATCTTTAGCTGTTCTTCTGCTAATATTGCTTAAATAGGTTAAATATAATAAACCTATAATAAAAAAACAATAATTCCAATAACAAATACAATGTTTTTATTGATTTTTTTCATTTTTAATCCCCCCAAAAAAAATGTTCAAGTAATAGTATATAGTATATGTGTTTTTACAAAATATAGAAATATATTTGATAATATTATAGTATATCATCTATACTATATCAACAAAAACAAAATTCCTTATTTCTACACATTTTTACAGTACAATTATTGATTAATTAAATATAACAATAGCATTTTGCAAATATATTTGTTAAAAGATTAAAAAGGCAATAAGTAAGCCTTCATAACCTTTTAACTTTGTTTACACTAATATCAACATTTTGTACAATATATTTGTAATTATAAAATCATATATTTAAAAATAAGTTATCGATATATTGTAACTATATAAAGGAGGTAAAAATGAACGATATATTGTTAGCATTTTCACTAACACTTATTGCAGGTCTGTCAACAGGTATAGGAAGTGCTATTGCCTTTTTTGCTAAAAAAACCAACACTAAATTCCTATCAATTAGTCTTGGCTTTTCTGCGGGAGTTATGATTTATGTATCTACTATTGAAATATTTTCTGAAGCAAGAAACTTGTTAACATCTGAACTTGGAACAAAAACAGGTTATTTAATAACAGTAATATCATTCTTTTTAGGAATGCTTGTTATAGCACTAATTGACAAGTTAATTCCAAGTGCAGAAAATCCCCATGAAGTTTTTAAAGTAGAGGAAATAGAAAATAACTGTGCTAAAAAAAATGCCAAACTTCTAAGAACAGGTATATTTATTGCCTTTGCTATTACCATTCATAATTTTCCTGAAGGCATTGCAGCTTTTATATCTTCACTCCAACATCCTAAATTAGCAATACCAGTTATTTTAGCAATTTCTATTCATAATATACCTGAAGGTATAGCTGTTTCCTTTCCAATATACTATGCAACAGGAAGTAGAAAAAAAGCCTTTCTTTTTTCCTTTCTTTCAGGTTTATCTGAACCTTTAGGGGCTTTAGTTGGATACTTAATATTAATGCCATTTATTAATAATGTAGTATTTGGAATTGTTTTTGCTGCAGTAGCTGGAATAATGGTATTTATATCTTTAGATGAATTATTACCATCCGCAGAAGAATATGGAGAACATCATCTTTGTATATATGGGCTTGTTAGTGGTATGATAATAATGTCAATAAGCATATTGTTATTTATGTAATAAAAAAAGTTGAGGTTTTTTAAGCCTCAACATTTTTTATTTATTAATGTTTTCCACCTATTTTGCATGCAATAGCTTCGTTTTCTATATCCTTTGATATAATATCTGAATACTTATCTTTGTTCTTTAGAAGCCAATTATTTGCATAAGAACAGCTTGCTGTTGCTTTTAACCCCTTTTCTCTTAAAAACTCTGCAACAACCTCCATCATTTTTGAGGCTACACCTTGTCCTCTTAAAACTGGATTAACATAAGTATGGTCAATATCCACCTCTCCATTTTCTTTTAAAACATATGTTGTCTCTGCCATTAATTCTCCCTTTTCATCTACGCTATATATACGTCCATTTTCAAAATTCCAGTTCATATTTTGCTCCTCCTTATAAACTTATTTAATTAATAAATTACTTTTTACGCAACTTATCCTTATAATAACTATCTGATAGGTACAGTGCACCTAAAGGATTATGTGCCAATACTCTATCCTTGACAGCAAAAACAGTTACAGGTGCCTCTGAATATTTTATAAATAATGAATCATGACCTACACAAAGTCCTAATATAATATTCAAATCTGCTTTTTCTTTATTTAAAAACATTGCTTGTCCTATTGGATTACATATTGCTTCAAAATTACCTGGCCTAACTTTTTGGTGTTCTTTAATATTTAAAAACTCTTTAGGAATGCTTCCATTTTTACATATTATAGAATTTACATCAAACCCGTTATTATTGAGTATTAGAGCTAACTTTTTAGCCTCTTGGCTTAAACCAACACAAAATGCAATTCCTATTTTTTTAAAACCGCATTTATTTGCAAAATCCATTATTTCTTCAAGTCTGGTTTTTTTACAATATCCTTCTGCCTCCACCAAAGCAGAATTATAGGATAAATTATAATTATCTTCCTGAAAATACAATTCCTTCAATTTTTCCACTTCTTCAGTTTCATTACAAGGACAGTTTGATGGTAGTTTTTCTAACTCTCCCCTTCTACAATAATGATCACTACAAAATGCACAAGTATACATCTTTTCACCTCTAATTTTTGGCTTTACTTATTAATAGCTTTATTTAATTGTTGTATAACTTTTTCTAAATCTATATTATACTTGTTTGCTACAACTTCTAAAGAATCGAATAAGTGAGAACACAAAATACATACCCCTGCCACCTCATCATACATATGAAAAACCTCTTCTGTCTCTGGGTGTTTTTCTACAATATCAAGTAAAACCATATCCTTTTCTATGTTCATATTTCCTCCAGCTAAACAAATATAGTTTATACTTTAATTTTAACATATTAAATCATTTTGTAAACATTATTATCTTATGCCAATAATGTAATAAGTGATATGGAAACCATATCACTTATCATTAATGTATTTTAAGCCAAGCTAATATATCCCTCATAACTTCATCACGATTAATTTCATTTAACATCTCGTGCCTTCCGTTTTTATAGAACTTATACTCTATATCCTTAATACCTAATTTTTTATATCTCTCTATCAACCACCTAATTGTTTTACACTTATTCCCTACTGGGTCTTTTTCTCCTGCAAAAATGTAAATAGGTAAGTCCTTTGGTATTTTAGCCATATTACTATTTTGATGTATCATCCTAAGTCCCCTTAAAAAATCATAGAAAAAGCTTGATGTAAATACCGTTCCACAAAATGGGTCATTTATATATTTTTCTACCTCTTTTTCATCACTACTTAACCAATCAAACTCTGTTTTTGTTGGTTTAAATGATTTGTTATAATTTCCAAAAGATAATTTATTTAATAAATTACTCTGCCATCTCTCTCCTTTTCTCTTCATCTCAAGCTTTGCAATTAATATTCCAAATTCCAATAAGAACCCCTGTTTACCTGCAGTTCCAGATAAAATTACTCCATTTATGCTGTCTCCATACTTTTGAATATATCCCTGTGAAAGAAATGAACCCATACTATGCCCCATCAAATACACAGGTATATTAGGATATTCTTTTTTGATTATTTCATTTAACTTTTTCATATCCTCTATCATCCAGTAAAATCCATCTCTACCTATGTAACCTACATTTTCAATGCATTTAGCTGTTTTTCCGTGTCCTCTGTGGTCATTTGCATAAACTACATATCCTTCATTAGTTAGAAATTCTGCAAACCTTTCATATCTTGCAGCTGTTTCAGCCATTCCGTGTGCTATCTGAATTACACCTTTAATCTCCTTCTGTTCATCTGGAAGCCACTTATAAGTATAAATTTCTACGTTTTGTTCATCTTTAAAAGTAAATGACTCACTCCTCACATTAACCCCTCCATTCCCTAACTATATATAAATTATTTTAATTTAAAATATGTGGTTAATATTAATATAAGAATTAGTATAAACACCACAAACAATCCTTTATAAGTTGTAAGCATTATTTCTTTTTTGGCATCTTTTTCATTTGTTGCTCTTGTTGGCAATATAATATCCTGCTTTTTTAATTTTATTAATCCCATTTCTTTAAATTTACTTCCAATATCATACTTCATATATTCTTCTTCTGTTACTAAAAGAGGATACTTAATTTCTCCTTCTTCATCCTTTATATAAAGGAAGCAACTCCCTGTATTAAACATGAAGTTATGATACCATTGAAACTTATCTATAACATAGAATTGTTTAGTTCCTATGAATTCTAAATTACTTTTAGTAAGAGTACCTAACATTATTTCAATTTCCGTTTCAAACTCTCTATAAAAATCTTCATTTGGATTAAATTTATCGTTATTTCCCATAATCCCACCAACCTTTTATTTAACCAAATTTATTATTTTAATATCATTTATTAACTTACTCAACTATACCAATAAATGTAGAGTTTATTAAATTTCTATACCCTAAAATTAGAAAGCTAATTCATCTTAATTTAAACTACATATATGTTTTTATCAATATATATTCGTGTAAAAATTTAATATTCCTTCTCTATAAATAAATCCTTATGTTCAATCAACTTCTTATAACTAAAAGTTTATAAAAAATAAATATTATAACTAAATATCTACCCTAACCTTGTAAGCTAATATTTTCGTAGTTAATACTCTAATTTAATAAAATTTAGTCTTTCTAAAAACCTGCTTAATTTTTGTTATTCAAAAACATATACCACCTACCTTTTAAGTAGGTGGTATATGTTTTTTGAAGTTTAAAAATCTATTTGTATATCAGTATTTTTACCATCTAAATAAATTGTTTTTGATTTAATAAATGATGTTGAAAATTTATACTTACCTGGCATTCCTTTAAAATGGATTTCACCGTTTTCATCCGTTTTAACCTGAAGATTAATAAAAAGAGATTTATACCAAGACTCCATAACATAATACGAAGGCTTTTTTGAACCATCTATTCTAATTAGTCCAAAATATCCAATATCCTTATCTAAATCTGCTTTTTCATCTCTCCATCCAAAGTGTGTAAGCCCTATTATTTTTCTATCACTGTCTATGTAATTTAACATAAATTTCATAATTTCTGCCTGAGTATTTTCATTCCACCCACTCTTGGGCTTGTTATTTATAAACATACTATATAGTGGATGTTTTTCAGACACTGGAGTATCTGAAGGAACCCAAAATTCCCAAATAAATATAGGTTTATTAAATTTTTTTAAATCATCAAAAAACCTTTTTATATGTTTAGGTTCGGCAGAATGGTGTGATGCTGGTTGATATTCAATACCAATTGCATCAAAATCACATCCATTTTTTATTAATTCCTGAACATATTCAGTATGTGTTATTACATTACCAACTAAAAGTTCGTGATAGTCTTTCACTGGATACCAAGCATCTTTGTAATTATATATTGGACCTAAGTCAACCACAATTTTAGAACCTTTAAATAACTCCCTTGCTTTCTCAATGTATCTACATGAAAAAGCAATAGCATCTTTTTTATCAAACTTCATTACAATATACATCTTTTGGTTGAATTCAGCTAATATATGGACATAATCAGGCTTTATGCTATATTTTGAAAATGCTTTTGCATATTGTTCTAAAGCATACATCTCAATTTTCTCATATTCTTTTATATCTGCTTTTTCTTTAAAACCTATAGGTATTCTTAAATCTATATGCATTTTGAGATTTTTTTCTTTTGAAAGTCGCTCAAGTCCAAACTCTTTTTCTATAATTTCTGGAGTTAAATTAAGTTTATTTTCATAATAGGTTATTTTGGGGTTTATTGATTCACACCACATAAAATTATCAAAACCATATTTACTTGTTATCATAAAATCTGTTGTTAGCTGTTCTACTTTCACTAATTTATTCTTTATTGGGTTACCCTTATTATCTACAATCCTAACCCTATAAGTATCTGCTCTTTCTTTATTACAGATTAAAGTATCTTTTGTTTTTAAAAACCTAATAAAAACTGCTACAATAACTAAAATACAAAAAAATAATACAAGAAATTTAATAATTTTATTCTTCATATAAATTCCTCCTATGTATGTTAGTAGTATGATGGTCTATCACTTGTATATTCATACTTTTATTATATAATGATTAGTAACTATTTAAACGATAATGTATTGCTCATTTTATTTCAAACTAAATTTAAAATTAGATCTGTAAGAAAAAGCCTTGTAAACAAAGTTTAACAAGGCTTTTTAATTATATTTTTATTATATATACACAATCTTCCCAATCCTTTTTTCTAATTGTTTTTGTTGCATTATCAAAGAAACAATAGGCAGGAAATGGATCTAATGTTTTCAAAGTTACATCAAAATAGTTAATGCTATTAGTATATTTTATATACCCCTTTATAGCCAATATACCCTGCTAATAGATATGCTATTGTTTTAGGTATCATCAATAAACCTATCATAGGATTTACATTATTAAAAAGTATTACTGGTATATAGCACACATAAGATGTAAAGATCATAATACTTATTAAATTAAAAGTTATGTCATTAACCTTTTTAGCATCTACATACATCAAAAATGCAATACCCAAGCCTTGAATTATAAGAGGTATATTTCGAATAAGTGACCAAAGGTATGGTGGATTTAAACTTGACCAATTATTTTGAGGGAAAAATAAAATTATTATTCTTATAACACCTAAAGCTATTAATAAATATTGAAATAATCCAAAATCTTTATTAAATTTATGCTTCCAAATATAAATAAAAATAATATAAAACAATGTTACTGTAATTGCTGTTGCAAAAGCACCATATCCAACTAAGACAGGATATTTATCAACACCACCTAATATATATGCATATGCTCTAAATCCAACATGTCCTGTATCTCCCAATGCAAGCAAGAAAAACGATAAAAGTAAATATTCGCCCACTTTTCTATCATTGTATTTTAATTTTTCTCTATTTAGCATCATCTTAAAAACAATTAACCATATTAAAATTAAATAAGATATGTTAAAAATTATTTCTGTCATTCCTCTAAGGCTCTCTGACATAAGCCATCCCCCATAAAAATTAATTCACATTATATAAATATTTATAAAATAATAAATTAAGTACTATACTTTTAAA
>JAOAAJ010000040.1 GCA_026418935.1 Caloramator sp.
AATAATAGTGATTGAGAGGAGGGGTTTTATGGCAAGTAGAGAACAACTAAAAGCAGTTGCAGCATCTTGCACTAAATATCAAGCAGAAGGATTTACATCTTCAGCAGGGGCAGTTGATAAGAGCTGTGAAAACTGTGTAAACTTTGATGGGTATAAGTGCACAGTAAATGCCTTCGATAAGGTATTAACAGGATTAGATCAAGGATAATTAAATAACTCACACAAGAAATAATATCTTGTGTGAGTTATTTAATTATTGAAAAATTCAGAAAAGTAATATAATATTAATGTAATAAAGATATAAGGGGTGATATCGTGCAGGTTATAAAAAGGGATGGCACTCTACAGGAGTTTGACATTAATAAAATAATAAAAAGTTTACAGGCTGCTTCTGATGATGTAGGAGAACCACTAAATGAATCAGACCTACACAACATAGCAAAGGATATAGAGAATGAATTGAAGGGACTTGGTAAAGATGAAGTTTCTTTTGAAATAATAAGAAAGATGATAGCAGACATATTAAACAAAGAAGGATTTAAGGATGTTGCAAAGGCATATACTGGATTTTAGTATATTAAATAGCTGTCACAAAGGTGGCAGCTTTTTATTTTTATGCTAAAATTATAATTATTATGGGTATAGTAATTAATATAATCTATAATTTAAGACTTTAGCTTTACTTATATAAAAGTTTAATTGTTAAATAAGAAAAGTTAAGGGAGGAGAATATGCTTCTAATAGTTGATAACTACGATTCATTTACATATAACTTATATCATTATTTTTTAATATTAGGGGAGCAGACTATAGTTAAATCAAGGGATGAAATAACTATAGATGATATTGAAAAACTAAAGCCTGATTATATTGTTTTATCTCCAGGACCAGGAAGACCAGATGAATCTATTTTGTCTTTAGAGATACTTGAAAAATATAAAGGCAGAATACCAATACTTGGAGTATGCCTTGGGCACCAATGTATAGCTCATTTCTTTGGTGCAGAGGTTATAAAAGGAAAAAGTCCTGTACACGGAAAGGTTCACAAAATATTTCACGAGGGAAAGGGTGTATTTAGGGGATTAAAGAGCCCTTTAAATGTAACAAGATATCATTCTTTAGTAATAGATGAAAAGACGTTGCCAGACTGTCTTGAGATTACTGCAAGAACTGTAGATGGAGAGATTATGGGGATAAGGCAAAAGGAGTTTGATATTGAGGGAGTGCAGTTTCATCCTGAAGCAATTTTAACAGAAAATGGACTTGAAATGCTTCAAAACTTCCTAAGGAGGAACAAAAATGATTAAATTAGACTATAAGATGGACGTTTTTAGGCTCTATAATGCACTTATAGATTTAAGTCCACAGCTTTTAGAGAGTAGTTTTATGGTTAAGGATACAGGAGACTATTCTATTTTATGCCTAAAACCCCAATACAGCATAACTTATTTAGACGGTAAAACTTCTATTGATTATGGGGATAGAATTGAAATAGTAAAAGAGCCACCTTTAAAAGTTTTAGATGAAATTATAAAAGGAAATAAAGGGCTTGGAACAGGGCTTGTTTTTGACGGAGGACTTGTTGGATATTTGTCCTATGACTTTGGCGAAGAGATTATGGGGATAAAAAGTAAAGACAACTCTCCTATACAAATACCAAGTATCTATTTTGAATATTTTGAGGACTTTATAGTTGTTGATAATAGAAATAATCTTACATATGTAGTTACAGATGATAATGGCATTATAAATAAAATTAAAGATATTAATTATGTAGAGCCTAAAGAGGATATAGATGTTAATCTTAAGTCTAATTTTGAGTTTGAGGAATATTGCAGGGCAGTTGAGAGGGTTAGGGAATATATAAGATGTGGCGATGTATATCAGGTAAACATTTCACAGCAGTTTTATGGAAGGGGCAAATTAAATCCAATATATATCTATTCAAAATTTAGAAGGGCAAACTATGGTCCCTATAATGCATTAATAAGGGTAGAGGATAAATATATATTATCAACTTCACCAGAGCAGTTTTTAAGAAAAAGAGGAGATTTAATAACCACAAGACCAATAAAGGGAACAGTAAAAAAGGTTGAGGATAAAAAGGAAAACGAAAGGCTAAAGAGGGAACTTTATCAAAGTGAAAAATGCCGTTCCGAACTATTAATGATAATAGATTTAGAGAGAAATGATTTATCAAGGATATGCATTCCAGGTACAGTTAGGGTTGAAAGTTTATTTGATGTTGAGGAATATTCAACAGTTAATCACCTTGTTTCAACTATAAAGGGAAATTTATTAGAGAATGTTGGTTTTAAAGAGATAATAGAGGCTATGTTTCCAGGTGGCTCTATAACAGGTGCTCCAAAACTTAGGTCTATGGAGGTTATAAATGAAATTGAAAAGGTAAATAGGGGGATTTACACAGGTTCAATAGGCTACATTTCAAACAATGGGAATATGGACTTTAATATTGCAATAAGAACGGCTGTTATGGATAAAGAAAGTATTATATATAATGTAGGCGGAGGAATAGTGTGGGATTCTAACCCAGAAGATGAGTATGAGGAAACACTCCATAAGGGAAGAGCAATTTATAATTCCCTTGTTAAAGGAGGAGAAAGATGATGGATTTGTTTGATAGGGGAGTAGCCTTTGGGCTTACCCC
>JAOAAJ010000120.1 GCA_026418935.1 Caloramator sp.
AGATGTGTATAAGAGACAGCTCATAAGCCTACTATAATTGTTGGTAAGGATACAAGAATATCAGGTGATATGCTTGAAAGTGCACTTGTTGCAGGAATAATGTCAGTTGGTGCACATGCTATATGTGTTGGTGTTGTTCCAACTCCAGCAGTTGCATATCTTACAAGAAAGCTTGGTGCTGATGCAGGGGTTGTAATTTCAGCGTCCCACAATCCAGTTGAATATAATGGAATAAAGTTCTTTAACAAAGATGGATATAAACTACCAGATGAAGTTGAAGATAAAATAGAAGAGATTATAAATAACGGCCTTGTAGATGTACCTTCACCAACAGGAGAAGACTTAGGTGTAAGGGAACACAGAGAAGATGCAGTTGATTTATATATAGAATTTTTAAAGGAAGTAGCGGGCACAAGATTAGATGGAATGAAGATTGCACTTGATTGTGCAGAAGGAGCATCCTACTATATAGCACCTAAGGTGTTTAAGGAACTTGGAGCTGATGTTTTTGTAATACATAACAATCCAGATGGAAAAAATATTAATAAAAATTGTGGCTCAACTCATATGAATGAACTAAAAGATTTTACAGTTAAAATGGGATGCGATTTAGGACTTGCCTTTGATGGAGATGCAGATAGATGTCTTGCGGTAGATGAAAAGGGCAATATCATAAATGGGGACTTTATAATGACAGTAATAGCAAGTGAAATGAAAAAGCAAGGAAAACTTGAAAAGGATACTCTTGTTGTTACTGTAATGAGCAATATGGGACTTGATATTGCTTGCAAAAGGGAAGGTATAAATACAGTAAAGACTAAAGTTGGAGATAGATATGTTTTAGAAGAAATGATAAAGGGCGGTTATAAAATAGGAGGAGAACAGTCAGGACATATAATCTTCCTTGACCACAACACAACAGGAGATGGTCTAATTACTGCACTTAAGGTTGCAACAACTCTTAAAAATAGTGGTAAGAAGATGTCAGAACTTGCTTCAATTATGAAGGAGCTTCCACAGGTATTAGTAAATGCAAAGGTGACAAATGAAAAGAAATATGCATATACTGAAGATGAGGTTATAGTTTCAGAAATTGAAAAGTTAGAAAAGATTTTAGAAGGAAAAGGAAGAGTTTTAATTAGACCATCAGGAACAGAGCCACTTGTTAGAGTTATGCTTGAGGGAGAAAACCAAGAGGAAATAGATATGCTTGCAAAGAACTTAGCAAAGCTTATTGAGGATAGAAGTAAATAATTTTTAATAATTTATTAACTTAATAAAAAGATATTTTACTTATTTAATAAATTATGTATAATGTAAGTAAAACTGCCTCTTACGAGGCAGTTTTTGAAATCTTTAAGGGAGGTGAGTAATAAAAATAAAAAGTATTTTTTAAATAATTTAAAGCGCCGGGACTTACCAATGGTAAGTTGACGAGGACAGGGTTTATCGAGCTATCGGCGGATGCCCTGCGGCTGACCACCGAAAGCGGCCAGACAAAACCTAAAAGCAATTTTAGGGACAAAGGGGCCAGGTCAATAAAAAACAAAATGGAAGGAGACTTAATATGTGTGGAATAGTAGGATATATAGGTAAAAGACAGGCGGCGCCACTCTTAGTAGAGTGTTTATCAAAACTTGAATATAGAGGATATGACTCAGCAGGAGTTGCTATAATAAATGAAAAGGGAATAAATATTGAAAAGTGTAAGGGAAGATTAAAGAACCTTGAAGATAAATTAAATCAAAACCCAATTGACGGTACTATGGGTATAGGACACACAAGATGGGCAACACATGGAGAACCATCAGATGTAAACTCACATCCACATTATAATAAGGAAATGACAATAAGCGTAGTTCACAATGGGATAATTGAAAACTACCTTGAGCCTAGAGAAGGGCTTCAAACTTTAGGATATGAATTTAAATCAGAAACAGATACTGAAGTTGTGCCACACCTTATAGACTACTTCTATGAAGGAGATATTGTAAAGGCTGTAATGAAGGCCCTTGATAAAATAGAGGGTTCCTATGCACTTGGAGTGGTATGTAGCCACGAACCAGAAAAGATGGTAGCAGTTAGAAAGGACAGCCCACTTATAGTAGGCCTTGGAGAGGGAGAAAACTTTATAGCTTCAGATATTCCAGCAATACTTGCATATACAAGAGACGTATATTTATTAAACGATAAGGAAATAGTTGTTTTAACAAGAGATAAGGTTGAAATAATGACTAAAGAAGGTCTACCAATTAATAAGGAAATATTCCATGTTACTTGGGATGCTGCAGCTGCTGAAAAGGGTGGATATGAGCACTTTATGATAAAGGAAATCCACGAACAACCAAAGGCAATAAGAGATACTCTAACAAGAAGAATAGTTGCAGATTCAGACGATATAGTTCTTGATGATATCAAGCTTACAGCAGAAGACCTAAAGAATATAGACAAGATTTATATTGTTGCTTGTGGTACAGCATACCACGCAGGTCTTGTTGGAAAGTATGTTATAGAAAAGCTTGCAAGAATTCCTGTTGAAGTTGATATTGCTTCAGAGTTTAGATATAGAGACCCAATTATAAATGAAAGAACTCTAATGATGGTAATATCACAATCTGGTGAAACAGCAGATACACTTGCAGCACTAAGAGAAGCTAAAAACAGAGGAGCAAGGGTAATAGCAATAACAAACGTTGTAGGAAGTTCAGTTGCAAGAGAAGCAGATGACATACTATATACTTGGGCAGGACCAGAAATTGTAGTTGCTTCAACAAAGGCTTATGTAACTCAGCTAATTGCAATTTATATAGTTGCACTATACCTTGCAAGACTAAATGGAAAGATGTCAGTTGAAGAATATAGAGAAATAAGAGATGAACTATTAAAGCTTCCAGAAAAGGCAGAAGAAGTATTAAAGAGAAAGGAAGAAATACAAAAGTTTGCTGCAAAGAACTATAACCACAAGGATATATTCTATCTTGGACGTGGACTTGATTTTGCAGTAGCACTTGAAGGTGCACTTAAGATAAAGGAAATATCATATATACATGCAGAGGCTTATGCTGCAGGTGAATTAAAGCATGGACCAATAGCTCTAATTGATAAGGGAGTTCCAGTAATAGCACTTGCAACACAAGAAGATTTATATGATAAGATGGTAAGCAATATTAAGGAAGTTGTTACAAGAGGAGCAAAGGTTTTAGGAATTGCATTTGATGGACATGAGGATATTTTAAAGGTAGTAGACCAAGCAGTATATGTTCCAAAAACACTTCCACTACTTGCACCTGTTTTATCAGTAATACCACTACAACTTCTATCATACTATGCAGCAGTAGAAAGAGGTTGTGACGTAGATAAGCCAAGAAACTTAGCAAAATCAGTTACAGTTGAATAATGAAACAAAGCTCCACTTTGGTTAAACCAAGGTGGAGCTTTTTTAGTAGCAGCCATATGACTTAGAAAAAAGTATTATTACACTATATATATTTTAGTAATTTCTACAAAAATAGGTATTGACTATTACCTTAGGGGTTAGTTTATGATATATTATGGAGGTGGTAGTTATGTATATAAAGGAAGTTTGTAAAGAATGTAAATTGACTAAAAAAGCAATAGAGTATTATGAACAACAAGGGCTAATTGCTCCTATAATTGAGGATAATGGTTATAGGAACTATACAGATGATGATATATTATTTTTAAAAGAAGTTGGGAGTTTAAAAAATTAGGTTTAATTTAAAGTGATTTTGTAGCTATATCACATTTAGGAGGGATACGATGACTAATCTATTAGGAACCTTTGTAAATGCGATTGCAATTATTGTTGGAAGCCTTATGGGAATTTATATAAAAAGGGGAATCCCTGAAAAAATAAAAGAAACTGTTATGAATGGACTTGCACTTTGTGTATTATATATAGGTTTTTCAGGTACACTAAAAGGAGACAATCCACTCTTAATTATTTTAAGTATTGTTATAGGTGGAGTGGTTGGAGAATTTATTGATATTGATAGAGCAATAATAGGACTTGGAGATAAAATAGAAAGCAAATTCAAGGAGAAGGAAAATAGAATTTCTCAAGGTTTTGTTACATCAAGCCTACTATTCTGTGTAGGTTCTATGGCTATTGTTGGTTCTTTAGAAAGTGGTCTGTCAGGTAATCATCAAATGCTCTATGCTAAATCTATATTGGATGGTATAAGTTCAATTATATTTTCTTCAACATTAGGAATTGGAGTTATGTTTTCATCTGTTGCAGTATTTGTATACCAAGGTTTAATAACAATTTGTGCATCCTTCTTAAAGGGTATATTATTGGAATCAGTTATTTTGAACATGACATCAGTTGGAAGTTTGCTTATAATAGGTTTGGGGTTAAATATGCTAAATGTTACTAAGATAAAAGTTGCAAATCTCTTACCAGCAGTTTTTATACCTGTAATATACCAACTATTCTTAAGATAAAAAAGAGGAGGTAAAGATGAGAGTAAGTAAGTTGTTTATGCCAACATTAAGGGAAGTACCATCAGAAGCAGAAATAGTAAGCCACCAATTGATGTTAAGAGCAGCTCTTATGCGAAAATTAGCATCAGGTGTGTACAATTTTTTACCTTTAGGTTTGAGAGTATTAAGAAAAATTGAAGAGATAGTAAGACAAGAGATGAATAGAGAAGGGGCACAGGAGATATTGTGTTCTGCTCTTTTACCATCAGAATTATGGAAAGAGTCTAAAAGATGGGATGTTTTTGGACCCGAGATGTTTAAGTTAAAGGATAGGAATGATAGAGAGTTTTGTCTTGGACCAACACACGAGGAGATTTTTACGGATATTATAAGAAATGAGATTAAATCCTACAAAGATATGCCTTTAAACCTTTATCAAATACAAACAAAATATAGAGACGAGAGAAGACCAAGATTTGGTGTAATGAGAAGTAGAGAATTTATAATGAAGGATGCATATAGTTTTGATACAACTTGGGAGGGACTTGATGAGTCTTTTAATAAAATGCATAGGGCATATAATAGAATTTTTAGAAGATGTGGACTTGATTTTAAGGCAGTTGAAGCGGATACAGGTGCAATGGGTGGAACAGGTTCAATGGAGTTTATGGTAAAGTCAGATATTGGGGAAGCAGAAGTAGTGTTTTGTACTTCCTGTGATTATGCAGCAAATATAGAAAAGGCACCAACCTTTGATGTAGAATTAGAAATAAATGAAGAATATAAAGATGTTAAAAAGGTTAAAACTCCTAATTCAAGAACAATAGATGAACTGACAAAATTTTTTGATACAACACCTGATAAATTTGCTAAGACACTAATCTATAGAGCAGATGATAAGGTTGTTGCTGTTATGGTTAGAGGAGATAGAGATGTAAATGAAACTAAGGTTATAAACCATTTAAAATGTATTAATTTAGAAATGGCAGATGAAGAAATAGTAAAAGAAACTACTGGTGCTAATGTTGGATTTGCAGGACCAATTGGAATTAAAGTTGATGAGCTATTAGTAGATTATGAAGTTAAAAATGCTAAAAACTTAATTGTAGGAGCAAATGAAACTGATTACCATATCGTAAATGTAAACTTTGGTAGAGACTTTGAAGGAACTGTTGGAGATTTTAGAAATATAACAAATGAGGATAGATGCCCAAAATGTGGAGGAAAGATTACTATTAATAGAGGAATAGAAGTTGGACATATATTTAAGCTTGGAACTAAATATTCAGAGAAAATGAAGGCTACTTTTATTGATGAAAAGGGAGAAGAAAGGCCTATAATTATGGGATGCTATGGAATAGGAATAAATAGAACAATGGCAGCAGTTATAGAACAGAATCACGATGAAAAGGGCATAATATGGCCAGTAGAAATAGCACCATATCAAGTTATAGTTGTTCCTGTTGTTATGAAGGATGAGGAGCAGGTTAAAGCGGCAGAAAATATATATAATAAACTACAAGACATTGGAATTGAAGTATTAATAGATGATAGAGATGAAAGAGCAGGCGTAAAATTCAATGATGCTGACCTAATAGGTATTCCAATTAGAATAACAGTAGGGAAGAAGATAAAGGACGGTATAGTTGAATTTAAATTGAGAAGTTCATCCGAAGTTATAGAAATTAAAGAGGATGAAGTAGTTGCCAAAGTAAAAGAAGCACTTAAAATGAGTTAAATTTAAACGCCTTAATTTTAGGTTAAAGGTTCCTAAAATTAAGGCGTTTTTTAAATATAATTAGGTTGTCTATTTTTAAAATAAACTATGTTTAAATTGGCTCTATTTGAAAGTTCTACTGCTATATCAAAGTTTGCCCCTATTGAGTCTATATTATGAGCATCTGAACCAATAGTAACATATTTTCCTCCAAGCTCTTTAAATCTCTTTAATATGTCAAGCATATTAAGTGCGACTATTTTGTTCTCAAGCCTTCTTGTATTTATTTCTACAGCCTTTTCACGCTGTGCAATAATTTTTAAAATCTCATCTATTATCTCTTTAAAATCATTATAGTATAGTTCAGTATCTTCATATTTTGCATATCTTGTTACATAGTTTATATGTCCTAAACTATCTATAAAATCACATTCTCTAATGCATTTATACATAAAATTTAAATAATGAAGATATGATTCGGCTTTTTCTCTGTTTTCGTAAAAGCTTGGTTGAAAAATATCAACTCCATCAACAACGTGTATTGAGCCTATTACATAATCAAAGGGAAAGTTTTTAACAAGTTCTTTATTTTCATAAATGCAATCATCTCTAAGACCAAGTTCTATTCCTATTAAAAAGTCCTCTGAACGATATTTTTCATATTCTATAAAATACTTTTCACAGTCAAATATAAAACTACCTTCTATAGGATATTTAATATCCATATGGTCTGTTACAATAAGTCCCATTCCTTTTTCCTTTGCTTTTTTTATTGCATCTTCAATTTGCATTTTAGAATCAGTTGAAAAAGTTGAGTGTATATGACAATCAAAAATCATTTCTTTTACCCCCTATTAAGTGTTACAAACAATTATAATTATATCATAATTAAATACAATTTTAATATCAAAGCTAAACAAAGATAAATATAACTTAACATTATTTTATTAATTTGAGTAAAACTAATGTAGGTTGGTTTTATGATAAAAAAGATGAGGATACATAATCCTCACCTTTATTTTAAATTTTCCTTTATTAGGTTTATAATATATTCTCTATCCTTTAAATTGTTTTCAAAATCAAGGTTGTCCACATTAATTTTAAGAATAGGTGAAATTGAGTATTGCTCAAAATACTCCTGATAGTGTTTATTTAATCTTTCCCAATAGGCTCTTTCAACAACTTTTTCGTATTCTCTTCCTCTTTGATATATTCTTCTAATCGCCTCATCTACTGATACCTCTAAATAGACCATAAGCTTTGGAGGATGGCAATGTTCAAGCATATTTTCAAAAAGTTCTATGTATAGTTCAAACTCTTCCTTTGACATCTCTCCACTTTCCATTAGCATCTTTGCGAATATAACATCACCATATATGCTTCTATCCATAACTGCATTTTCAATAAGACTTGCTTCCTTTATGTGTTTGAATCTTTTGTTTAAAAAGAAAATTTGAAGAGGGAAACTATATCTATGTCTATCATAATAGAACTTTTCAAGAATTGGATTATTATATACTGGTTCTTCAAAAGGAATAAATCCTTCAGATTTCAATATATTCATCAAAGTGGTTTTTCCTGCACCTACAACTCCATCGATAACTAACATATTCCAAAATCCTCCTTTGTCTATCTTGCTGAGGGCTTGTTGATAAAACATATTATTCTCCCCTTTAAATTTAGTCAGTCTTTAATAGTATAATTTAAACACTATATAAATTTCAAGGGGTAGAATTTTACAAAAAATTAAGGGGCATTTGCCCCTTACATAAATACTACTATTTTATGTTCCTTTTTATCATCAAGTAGAGGAATGTAACTAAAGTCTAAAACCTTTCCGTCAAGTTCAATTCTTTCAATACCTGTACATTTTCCATTATTGTTTACAACTTTTATGTTATAGATAGTTTCGTTATAGGTGTAGGATATTTCATATTCTTTCCAGGATTTAGGTATGCAAGGATTTATTATAATTCTGTCCTGCAGTTTATTAAATC
This sequence comes from Caloramator sp., assembly GCA_026418935.1. GTDB lineage: Bacteria > Bacillota > Clostridia > Clostridiales > Caloramatoraceae > Thermobrachium. Next base: position 8,161 of record JAOAAJ010000120.1, read on the forward strand.
CTAATATACCCTCAAGACCTACTTTATACATCCAGCCAGAGGAACCAGTATACCAAGTCCAACCACCACGACCAACGTGTGGTTCAACTGCATACACATCGGCAGCCATAACATAGGGTTCTACTTTATACTTTGAACATTCAAGTTGAGTTGTTGTGTGGTTTATTGGGTTAATCATATCAAATAGTTTAAATGCTTTATCGCCTAAACCTAATTTTGCATAGGCAAGTATAACCCAAGTGGCGGCGTGAGTGTATTGACCTCCATTTTCACGAACTCCAGGAACATAACCTTTAATATAGCCTGGATTTAAATCGCTTTTATCAAAGGCTGGTGTAAATAGTTTTATTAAAGCGTCATCGTAGGAAACAAGGTATTTTTCAACCGCATCCATTGCCTTAAGTGCTCTTTCTTTATCTCCAGCATCTGAAATTAAAGACCAAGACTGTGCAAGTGAGTCAATCTTACATTCTTGGTTAATGCTTGAGCCAAGAGGAGTTCCGTCATCAAAATATGCACGTCTGTACCATTCACCATCCCAAGCGTTTTCTTCAATGGCATTCAATATTTTTTGCATCTGTTCTTTATATTTTATAGCTCTATCTTTATCATTTAGCTTTTCACAAATAGGTATAAACCTATTTAGTATATCAATTAAAAACCACCCCAGCCAAACGCTTTCGCCTTTTCCTTTGTTTCCTACTGTATTCATTCCATCGTTCCAGTCTCCACATCCCATAAGAGGTATTCCATGTTCACCATATCTCAGGCCACGTTCAATTGCCTTAATACAGTGTTCATATACACTTCCCTTTATTTCTGATGTTCTTGGGATGCCGTATCTTTCATCAGTTTTTTCATCAAGTGGTTCATCCTCTAAATAGTTTACTTCAATATTTAGAATATCGTAATCTCCTGTTTTGTAGATGTATTCTGCTGTTACATAAGGAAGCCATAATAAATCATCCGAGAATTTAGTTCTTATTCCTTTATCGTGACTTCCTGGATGCCACCAGTGTTGAACATCACCTTCTACAAATTGATGTGCACAGTGAAGGAGTATTTGTGTTTTTGCTATTTCAGGCTTTATATTTATGAAGCTTAAGACATCCTGTAGCTGGTCTCTAAATCCATATGCACCACCAGATTGATAGAAGGCAGACCTTGCCCATATTCTGCAACATAATGTCTGATATAGTAGCCAAGTATTCATTAAAATGTTAAATGTTTTACTTGGGGTAGTAACTTTAATACTATCAAGTAGTTTATGCCACATAGATACTGCCTCATTGAATTTTTGCCTACATACATTAATATTTTTGTACTTATTAACTATATTGTTCAAATCTTCAAAGTTTAGGCAGTTACCTAACATCAAACATATTTCTTTTTCTTCGTTTTGTTCTATTTCTAAATTTAATTGAATAACTGAACAAGGATTTAATCCAGCACCTACAGTTTTACTTAAGGCTTCAAAATTCAGACCTTCTGGGCAATCAAGTTTATTTTCATCCTTGACAAATTCATTTAAGTTACCAGTGTAGCTTGCTATTTTTTCGGAGGATGAAATAAACATAAGCCTATTTGGAAAGTCTGTGTTGTAGCTATTTTTAAATATAAATGAGTTAAGTTCATCATTAAATTGACTAACAATAAATTGATTGGTTAGATAATTAGTTACTCCCATCACTGGTCTTACATAGTAGAAGATAGATAGTTTTCTTCTGGCGTTACTTGTGTTTTTTAAATTTAGTAGAGATATCTTAATCATATCATCCTTTGGAACAAAACAGTTTAGTTCACCAATTAATCCATTATATTGATGTTTATACCTAACATATCCTGTTCCATAGGTTATTACATATTCAGTTTGGTGTCTTATTGGTTTTGGAGTTACAGTAAAGAAATCTCCTGTTTCATCATCTCGTATAAATATAGTTTCATATATTGGGTCAATAATAGGGTCATTACTCCAAGGAGTTAATTTGTTTTCACGACTGTTTTCAGCAAAGGTATAACCTCCACCAGATTCGGTTGAGATAAAACCAAATCTATTATTTGCCACAACGTTTATCCAAGGCATAGGGGTATAGGTATTGTCATTTAATTTTATTACATATTCACGTCCATCTGTGTTAAATCCACCATATCCGTTGAATATCTGTAGTGGTTCATTGTAAATAGGTAATTCTTTAAATTCATAAACCCTATTTGTTTTATTTAGGTTTACTAAATTTAGAGATTTTTCTTCTAAATTTAGCTGCTTTTGTATGCTACCTAAATCTGCATCTATGCAAATTCTTGCAACTGAATATAATAGGTCTATATCTTCCTTTGGCATAGAATTTATGCTTCTTATAAATATTCCACCAAATTTATCAAGCTGGTCTAAATTGTTGTTATACCTTATTAAATCTCTTATTTGTGATTGTAGAGGTTGTAGATACCCACCTTCCTCATTAACTAAAATTACAAGGTCGGTTAGAAGACCTCTAACTCTAAAATATTCGTGGCATTTTACCAGTGTTTCAACAATGTCAATATAGTCACCTTTGCTTATTTTTACAAGCATTATGGGCAAATCTCCAGATATTCCATAAGCCCAAAGCGAAGATTGACCTTTTTGGTTGGCTTTGATATTTTCTTCATATCTTCTTCTAATTTCTGTTACAAAAAGAATATGATTCAATATTTCAGAGAAAGTTTCCTTTTCATTTAATGTTAGGGATAAATATTTATCCTCCATTTGTGCTCTAAGGTATGCAGAGCTAAAGCTTCTGTCTATATTGTAGAATTCAGAATACTTTTGGCATAGCTCAATACATTGTTCTTTGCTATCGGCAATTCCTGTTATATATGCAAGTGTAACAGATGAATTTGGTTTTAGAATAATTCTTTTTCTAATGCTGAATATTGGGTCTAATACAGCACCAGTTGTATTAGAAAGAGGCATATTTAATGCTTTAGGATTTAAAAGAGTGTTGCCTCTTCCAACAAATTTAGAACGGTCGGTTTCAATTTCAACATTTTCAGAGAATTCACCTGTACATAAAGTATGGAATGCCCAAACTGTCTTTTTACCATGTTCTCTTGGTCTTCTTGAAGCAATAATACTATTATATTGTTCTAAAAATTCGGTTCGAATAAATAAGTTGTTAAAGGTTGGGTGAGCGATATCTGCCATCAAACTTGATAGTGTAATTTCCATATAACTTGTTACTTCTATTGTTTTTTCATAGTCAGATAGGTTGCTAATAATAATTTTTTCAACTTGGCAGTTATCCTCCGAACTAATACATACTTCTGTTGAAGTTTCAATATCTTTATCTGTCCTTAGTATTTTTACTTTGTCATCATTAAAAACAACTTCATATTTATCAGGAATTTTTGATGTAGGTTCAATAGTATTTGACCAAACAGTATTTTCGTTTACATCTCTTATGTAAACAAACAATCCATATTTTTTGTTTGTTAAGCTGTCTCTCCATCTATTTATAAATATATCTTTATATTTTAAGAAGTTACAGCCATAGTCACTAATCATAGCAGAAAAATCGCCATTTGTGATCAGGTGACATTTAGGAATTAGGCTATCTGGTATACCAAGTTTCTTTGTAAAATCAACGTGTATAAATTGTGGTTTTTCAAGTGGTTTTATATCTTCTTTAATATTTTTAGTAATTATTGTTCTAACAGGTATTTTTTCTTGTAGCAAAAATTCACCAGAAATTACTTTAGGATTAGAGTGGAATCTTTCGATTAAAATATTTTTGTTTAAATAGTTGTTTATTGATGTAAGTATCATACCTTGGTGGTGAGCCATAAAGCTTTGAACTATACCATAGTTTGAAGTTTTATTTGTTCTATCAGGTGTAAAGTCTATTGCTTCGTATAATCCATATTTACCTAAAAGATTATATTTTATTAGTTCCTTAATATTTTCTATGGCAACGCGTGGTTTAAAGGGGAGAGCAAGTATAGTAGAATAGGGGGATATAACCATATCTTTAGATAAACCACGCTTTAGGCCAAGTGCGGGTACACCAAAGGCTTTGTATTGGAAGTTAAGCAGTATGTCAAAACCATAAAAGCCAGACTCTGAAGTTCCCCAAGGCACTTTTCTATCCCTACCATAATTTATTTGAGCTCTAATTACTGTTTTGTATGTTTCGTCAATTAAGCTGTTTGTATAGTTTTTCATAATTATGGCAGGCATAAAATATTCAAACATAGTTCCAGTCCAAGAAACAAGACTTAGATATCCCTCGATTTCTGTAAGGGATCTTCCAAGTTTAAACCAGTGGCTGACAGGTACCTCGCGATTAATTACAGCAAGATAACTTGCTATTCTTGCTTCTGATGCAAGTAAGTCATAGTAGGAATTAGTTAGTCTATTATTGTCTGCATCAAATCCTATAGAGAATAGGCCACGTTTTTTATCAAATAAAGGTGAAAATTTTGTATTAGCAACAAACTGGTTTAATCTATCTCTTAGACTATATAAAGAATTAATTAAAGAATTTATGTCCTTTGTACATAGGTTCAGCTCTTCATCAAGTAGTTTAAGAATTTCATATTCTATATTACTAATTTTGTTTTTTAATTCTGATATTTCTTGAGAAATATCTTTATATAGTGTAGGTAATTCAATTAATTTTGCTGTTTTTATACCCTCAATAAGGTTTAACAATTTCTTATATTCTTCTTTATGATTTAAAAATTCAAGCTTATTTGTATTTATCAAACTTGGGTAGATTTTAATATAATCAATGAAATCCTTAATAGAACTTGATATATTTTTATCGTTAATACTGTTATTTAGTTTGTTTAATAGAGTAAAGACATCTAAATCCTTTGAAATTTCATTACTGTATTCATAGTAATTTAGTATGTCCTCAAGACCGTTATTAAAATTGTAGGACAGAGGATTTTTATTTAAAAATTCATCTATTGAAGTTGATGCAACCATAAGGTAGGCAACAAGATTTCCACTATCTACTGTTGAAATATATTTAGGGTGAAGTACCTGTAGTGTTCTTGTATCGTACCAGTTATATAGATGTCCATTCCACTTGTCAAGTTTTTCTAAAGTGGACATTGTTTTATCGAGCATATAAACAAACTTTTTAAGTGAGATATATCCAAGGTCAACAGCACTGCACATAGAAAGAACTAAAAAACCAATATTTGTTGGAGATGTTCTATGTGCTATTTTAGTTGTAGGAACTTCTTGAATGTTATCAACAGGTAAGTAGTTATTTTCTTCATTAAATATATCCTCATAGAATTTCCAAGTTTTTATTGCTATCTTCCTTATTAGCTTGATATCTTCTTCGGGTGCTTGATAAATAGGTTTAATATCGGGTTGACTTATTCTGTAAGCAACTATAGGAGAAGATAGCCACAGTAACACAAATGGTAGTGATAAAATTAGGTTATTAGTATCAACAAATAGACTTAATATAGTAATTAAACTCAAACAAATAGCAGAAGGGTACATTGCTTTAGTATAACTTTCTAAAGTGTTTTTGGTATTTTTCTCAACATCAGCAGCTGTTACCCATTCAAGAAGATTCTTATGTGATACAAATACTCTATAAATTGTTTTTAATATGGCGTCAATAGATATATAAGCAACATAAGGTAAAAAGATAATTGTTAAGACAGATTGACATAATATGTTTTTAAACCCATATATAATATTGTTGTTTAATCTTCTGTTGATGTTTTTATAGTACTTAAGTTTAATATAATCAAAGAAATTAAATAAAACAGGAAGAAATATATCAAATAGTGTAAGAAGAATGAAATAAATTGATTTTAGACCAAACAAATATAAAGATAATATAATAATTAAGCTATAATTAATGGGTAGAAGACTTCTTCTTAAATTATCAAATATCTTCCATTTTGAAACTGAGTTAATAGGATTTAAAACTTTTTCTCCATAGGCATTTTTGATGAACCTATTTAGCCAAAGTATTGTTTGCCAATCTCCTCTTATCCATCTATGCATTCTTAATACATATGAATTATACTTTTGAGGGAATCCATCAATAAGCTCTATATCCGTTGCAAGTCCTACTCTTAGGTAGCTTCCTTCTATTAGGTCGTGACTTAACAATGTATTATCTGGAATTGCTGTATCCAGTGTATCCAAGAAGGAATCTACATCATAAATACCTTTTCCTGTAAATATACCTTCCTTAAACAAATCCATATAAACATCTGAAATTGCACCACTGTAGGTATCTATACCTCCTTCAGAGGCATAGATGCGAGTAAATTTAGATTTAATACTACTTTCTATATCAATTCCTATGCGTGGCTGAATTAAGCCATAGCCATCAATAACAACCTTTTTTTCGTGATCAACTAAAGCCCTATTAAGAGGATGAGATATTGTGCCAATGAGTTTTTGGGCAGAGTTAATTGGAAGTTTTGTATCTGCATCAAGAGTTATAACATATTTTGCATCCATTATTTTTTCAATATCACCAGCTACAACATTAAAGGTTGTATCGTTAAAACCTCTAATTAGCCTATTAAATTCACAAATTGCACCTCTTTTTCTCTCATATCCCATATACCTATTTTGTGATGAATTAAATATTCTTTTTCTGCATAGAAAAAGAAATTTATTATCTTGATATTTTTCATTAAGATTATTTATTAATTTAACAGCAGTATCAATTATTTCATTATCTGTATCTTCAACTTCTTTTTCACTGTCCTTTAAATCCCCAAGAAGTACAAAATATATGTTTTCACCATTATTAGATACATAGGTAATTTCAAGATTTTTAATTAACTCCTTAACTCTCTTAACACTTGGTATAAGGGTTGGTACTATTACTACTGTCTTACAGTCGTCTGGTACGCCCTCTGAATAATCAAGTTTTGGTAGAAAACTTGCTTCAACATTATTTAGAATATATCTGTTTATAATGTTTATAGAGAGATTTAATGCTATTGGTAATGTTATTAAGAGTGTTAATATTAAATTTAAGTTTTCTAAGCCTATTGGTGAGTTGTTATATGCAAATTTTAAGTAAAAAATAACTATTAATATTGATAAAGAAAAGATAGGGAGCACATAGGAGGTAAAACCTATTTTGGTTATTTTCTTTGATACTCCTAATCTTTTTAGTAGCTCTTCTATACCTTCATCAATTAAATAGTAACCTATGTGCTTATGTTTAACAGTATCTTTCTCGGTTTCACAACACTCAAGTGCAGTTTTTGCAACAAATGTTTCTGATAGGTTGTATTTTTTAGAAATATGCATTACCTTTTTACGGTAATAACTTCTGGTTTCAAAATCCTGTTTAGCATAGAATCCAGATGGATCTTGCCTTAATATTCTTTCAACATAGGAGAGCTCTTCAAATAAATCTTCAAAGTTAAGTGCTATTACAAACCTTAGGCTGCTAATTGCATTGCCAATTGACATTTGTAATTTTGCCTGTTCCTGATGTTCGTGATGTATAACATCATCAACTGTAATGTCGTACTCAAATAATTTGTCGTTTATAACCTCCATTATTGATTCATTAGATTTATTTGATTTTTTCAAGTAAATTAAAACTCTTTCTAAAAAGTGGTAGTCAATACTTTGCATATTTTCAAGGTGTTCAGAAACTATTTTAGCCATTTCTTCATTATTTAAATTGTTAAATTGATAAACTTTGTCCCAAGTGTTTTGAATAGTATAAAGTTTAATGCATAAGGAAGAAATATATTCAATTAAAGACAGCTTTAACATTGGTTCAAGGCACCACAGCTCCTGCATAGTCAGTGGTGCAACCCTTTGATAAGATTCAATAAAGGATGTTAAATTTTCCTTGTCTAATCTTCCATCAGTATGGCTTATAAGTTCATAACAAACTGCAAATATTCTTGGGAGACCTTTAAATATACTGTTTTTTAAATACAACAGTTGTTTAAAAAAGTTCCTATCTAATTGGTGAGTTAATATCTTGTATTGTTCTTCTATTATATAATAGTTGTCTAAAAGCCATTCAGAAGCAGAACAAATAGGAAGATTGCTACTTGATTTTTCATAAAAGTATTTATATACATCAGTTATATTTTTAAAATTGTTATTTAATCTTGTTAAAAGAATATCATTTTGATTTGTAGTAATTTTATGCTCTTTTGCAATATCGGTTGCATGTCTATTAAGTTCGTCTAAGGATAAGATTCCTCCTTTAGTGGATAGTGGTTGAGTTTTGTCAAGATACAAAGCCACACTATCGCTCCTTTCCATTATGGATTTTTGAGCATTCTGTTCAATTTATTAATTACATCTTGTGATATATCATCAGCAAATTCTTGATTGTAACCTTCAATGTAAATTTTAAGTATTGGTTTATGGTCATCAGGAAGAATTATTGCATAACCTTTATCAGAAATTAGTTTTACACCTTCGTAAAGTTCCAAGTTTTCTTGTTTGTTTTGTTCAATTATCTGTCTTATAATTCTTCCTCTATCAGAAAATGCACATTTAAGTTCGTGCTGTTTAGTATAGAATTTTGGTAGTGTATCAACTGCTTCACTTAAAGAAACATTATTCTCTATTAAAAATGATGCAATATAAGCAGTGGATAAAATAGCATCAAAGTTTAATATATATTGAACATTTAAATAAAGATTATCTGTTTTACTTAACAATTGGTTTAATAGTTCAGCATTATTTGATTTTACTCTTGAAACTTTAACATTATATTGATTAGCAATATTATCAACAGCAAAGGATGTTGTATATGGAACGATTAAATCCTTTTCACCTGATTTTATTGCTATTAAGTAGGACAATAGTTTATAAATATCTTGCTTTATCACTCTTCCATTTTCATCAAATAGTATAAAGTTTTCACAACTATTATTTATTATTACTCCAAACAAAAAGCCTGATTTAACCTGCTCTGAAAAGAACTTTACATACCCATCTATATTTGCAAATTTATTTATATTATAATCAACAGATACCTTACATCCGATTGATTCTAATAAAAGGGAAGTAATAAGAGCACCTCTTTCATCTAAAGATGAAATTAGTATTCTTGGGGATTTTACTTTTATTTTTTCTATTCCTAAAATGTTATTTAAACTATTTTGTATATACAACTCATAAAAGTTTTTTATATTTATGATACTTCCGATGTTGTATGAACTGCATCTTTGAAAATCCTCGCGTATAAATATTTGGTCTATTTTCTTTTCTGTCTTTCTATCAATATTTGCTCCATATTCATTAATAAACTGTATATTTATTAGATTATCAGTATTTTTAGATGATATATAAATTCCTGCACTGCCTTTATAGAATCTAACGGCATATCTTAGTACGTTTAATGGTTCATGTTCTAAATCTAAAACTTTATATCCTGATGCTATAATTCCAGCAACAATAGATTGTTTTATTGCAACTGATGAACGGGAACCATTTGTACAAATGAGTATTGGCAACTGTTTTTTACAAGTTGAAGCATAGGCAGAACCAATTAAAGATGCAGTTTCTGGTGTGATCTCTATATTAAATTCACCTTCTATACCGTTTTCAGTAAATTTTATTCTTTGTGGTTTTGTTCCCCAGATTATATTTCTATTTACTATAGAGGAAGAGGGAATTAGTTTTTCGGGCCATATCTTTACACCAGGTTTAATTGTTGAATTTTTTTCGATAAGTGTATCTTTTCCTACAACTGTTGCTTCGTATATATGTACGGAATCCTGTATTTTAGTAGAATCACAAATTATACTTCCTCTACATTCAACAGACTTTCCAAGCCTAACATTGTTCCATAGAATAGATCTTTTTAATGATGAAAAGGCATCAATATAACAATTATTTCCTATTATTGTATAGGATTCAATTTTGCATCCTTCAGATATATGGGTATTGTCACCAATTATACAGGGACCTCTAAATAAAACATTTTCAGGGATAAATGTGTTTTGACCAACGTATACCCCTTCTCTAATTTTTGTAAATTTATTAGAATAAAAGTTTTCAATAACATCAAAGTTTGTTTGTCTATAGGAGTTTATATCTCCAATATCACACCAATATTCATTAGTTATGTATCCATACATAGGAACGTTATCCTTTAAAAGCCTTGGGAAAAGGTCTTTACTAAAATCAAAATTATCCCCTTTCTTATAGTAGTTAAATACTTCAGGTTCGAGTATATAAATACCAGTATTTACAGTGTCACTAAAAACTTCTCCCCAAGAGGGCTTTTCTAAGAATCTAACTATTTTACCTTCTTCATCCGTTATAACTATTCCATATTCAATTGGAATGCTTTGTTTTTTAAGTATAAGTGTCGCCTTTGAATTTTTTGATTTGTGATATTCAACTGCTTTAGTTAAATCAATGTTTGTGTATGCGTCTCCACTTATTACAATAAATGTTCCATCTAAAAAGTTATCAGCATTTAAAACACTTCCACCAGTACCAAGTGGAGTTTCTTCTATAAAATATTGAAGATTAACTCCAAACTTTGAACCATCTTGAAAATAATCAACTATGATGTTAGGCATATAGTATAATGTAGCTGCAATTTCAGTTATATTATGTTTTTTGAGAAGATATATAATATGCTCCATAACAGGTGTATTAGCAATAGGTACCATTGGTTTTGGTATATGACAAGTTAGTGGTCTAAGTCTTGTTCCTTCACCACCAGCCATTATCACAGCTTTCATTAAAGTCACCTCGCAGTTTTTGTAAAATAATGTCTATATATTAGTTTTTAAATTAAAGGGGTAAATTATGCATTACCCCTTTAATTTAAAAATTATAATCCCTGCTACCATTAGAATAACTCCAATTATTTTTGTGTAGTGAAAGGGTACTTTGTCTGTTCCAAATAGCCCGAAAAAGTCTATTGCAGCAGCGGTTATAAGCTGAGCTATTAGTATAGTTGAAATTGAATAGGTAGGGCTAAGTTCAGAAATACCTCTCATTACAAAGTAGATAATAAGAACTCCAATAACTCCACCAAGTAGGTAGAGTTTATTTACCTGAGTAATTTTTTTAAAGTCTCCATTACCTACAATAAGTAGAATTACAAGAGTAAAAATAAAACCAGTTATTTGTACTACGATGTTTGTTTCCCAAAGTCCTATTTTTTCGCTACAGCGTGTATTAAATACACCCTGTATACTCATAAGAAAACCTGCTAAAATTGAAAAAACTATACCAAGTAAATTGTTTTGCATAATGTCACCTCGAAATATATTATTCCCAAAGATTTGTAATTTATTTATAATTAATAAAGAGGTGATTTTATGAGAAGTGATTTTGATTTGGTAGATGTAGCAAAATTAACCGATAAAATAATATTTGATATTAGGTATTCAACTGAAAGAAATTTTTTTGAAAGAAGGTTTTATATAGATGACAGATGTTTGTTAAGATATGGTACTGCTAAGAAGTTAATTAAAGCCAATGAGTATTTAATAAAATTAGGTTTTAAACTTAAGGTTTGGGATGCGTACAGACCATTATCGGTTCAAAATATAATGTGGGAAGTTATAAAAAATGAAGATTTTATTGCTCCTCCTTGGAGAGGTTCAATTCACAATAGAGGTGCTGCAGTTGATGTAACTTTGGTGGATTTAAATGATAAAGAAGTTGAAATGCCATCGGATTTTGATGATTTTTCCGAAAAAGCAAACATATATTATAATAGCTGTTCTGTAGAAGCAATAAAAAATAGAGAACTTTTAGCAGAGGCAATGACAAGGAATGGTTTTAGAAGAATAGAGAGTGAATGGTGGCACTTTTATGACGAGGAATTTAGTAAATACGAGATTTTATAAGAAATAGAGTATGTAGCATTGAAAAAGTTGTTAAATCCTAATAGTGGAATTTAAAAAAAAGAAAAGGAGAGTTGAACTCTCCTTTATCTTCTTTCGAAGCTTCTTTTTTGTTGTTTCCTTGCTCTTCTGCAGTCAGGACATCTCTTTGGTTCGTTTTCAAAGCCTTTTTCTGCATAGAATTTTTGTTCACCTTCTGTGAAAACGAACTCCTTGCCACAGTCTTGGCAAATAAGTGTCTTATCAGCCATTGAACACACCTCCTATAAATGATAGGATTTAACGACTCAAAGACACAACCCTACCGATTTATAGGGCAGTGGGTCTTGATGGTTAAATCTTCTTTCTTAGATAATTATAACATTTATAATTATATTTGACAATAATATTATGTTTCGTATATTTTAAAATTATACATAAAATTTTTAAAATTTATATGTATAAGGGGAGTAAGTAAAATGAATTTAGATTTTATAAAGAATATATTTAGACAAAGGGAAGTAAAGATAATGGGACAAGAGGAAGAATATAAAAGATATTCTGTTGTTATTCCAATAGTGTATGATGATGAATACAAAATATTATTTGAGGTTAGATCCCATAAATTAAAATTTCAGCCTGGAGATATTTCATTGCCAGGTGGGAAGATAGAAAAAGGAGAAACACCAAAAGAGGCGGCCTTAAGGGAATTCAAGGAGGAGATTGGAATTGATAATGATAGCTTTGAGTTTATAGGTCAGTTTGATACATTAGTTACATATCACGGTAAGATAATTTATGTATTTGTTGTATTTATAAAAGAATTTAATTTTAAATTATCAACTGACGAGGTGGATGAAATTTTTTTAGTTCCAATATCATTTTTTAAAGAAAATATTCCTGACATGTACTATGCAACAATTAGTGCAAGTTTTGAAAAGGAAAATAAATATGAAAGGATGAATCAAAGGCTTTTAGCTTCTAAAAGCCCAATCTATTTTTATGAATATAAAGGTAGAGTAATATGGGGAATAACTGCCAAAATTATTTACAATTTTATCAAAGAAATATTCACATAGATAACACTAAAGAGAAAATAAAAAAGAACAAAAACTAAGTGTTAGTTAGTGGAGATTGATGTATAATAAAGAGAGGGGGTGGTAATTTTGAAAATACTTATTAAATCTGGTTTTATTTATTCAATTGAAAAAGAACCATTTAAGGGAGATATTTTGATTGAAGACGGTAAGATTGTAAATATTGCTCAAACTATTGAGGATAAAGAAGCACAAGTTGTGGATGCAGAGGGAAAGTTTATACTTCCTGGATTTATAGATGCCCACAGTCATATAGGATTGTTTGAAGAAGGAGTTGGAGGTGGATATCAAGACGGTAATGAGGCAACAAACCCTTTAACTCCTGAAGTAAGGGCAATAGATGCCTTCAATCCAGATGATGTTGCGATAAAGAGAGCTCTTGATGGTGGGGTAACTACTGTTATGATTCTTCCTGGTAGTGCTAATGCTATTGGAGGTCAAGGGGCTATTTTAAAGTTAAAAGGGAATATTGTAGATAAAATGATTTTAAAGGAACCTGCAGGTCTTAAAATGGCACTTGGAGAAAACCCAAAGAGAGTATATAGTGGTAAAAATCAAACTCCATCAACAAGACTTGGTACAGCGGCATTGATTAGAGGATATTTTATGAAGGTACAGGATTATATGAATAAAAAGAAACAGTGTGAAAGGGAAAACAAAGAGTTTGTTGATAGAGATATTAAATTAGAAATAGGTGAAAGGGTATTAAAGGGTGAAATACCTGCAAGAATACACTGCCACAGGAAGGACGATATATTAACAGCAATAAGAATTGCTAAAGAGTTTGGTTTTAAACTTGTTTTAGAACACGCTACAGAAGGATATAAAATTGCTGATTATATAAAGGAAAACGATATTCCATTAGTTATTGGACCACTATTTGGTTTTAGAACAAAATTAGAATTAAAGGACAAAACCTACGAGGCAGTTAAGATATTGAGTGATAAGGGTATATTAACTTCTATAATGTGCGACCATCCAGTTATTCCTTTAGAGCATGCAAATATACACGCAGGAGTAGCTTTAAAATATGGTGCGGATGAGAAAAAAGTATTAGAGATGCTTACTATAAATCCAGCAAGGATTTTGGGAATTGATGATAGAGTGGGAAGTTTAAAGATTGGTAAAGATGCAGATATTGTAATTTGGAGCCATCATCCCTTTGATTTAAGAGCAAAGGTTGAAGGGGTTTATATTGATGGCGAGAGATGTTAAGTCTTCTACTTGGTAGAAGACTTTTTATGTTGAATTGAGAATTTATGTTCTTTGTGCTATAATCTTGATAAAATCTTAAGAATGGAGTGAAGTTATGATTCTTATAAAGGAATTTGAATTTGATGCAGCTCATAATCTTATACATTATCACGGTAAATGTGAAAGACTGCACGGGCATACATATAAACTTGTTGTAAAGTTAGAGGGAGAGCCAGACAGTGAAGGAATGGTTTTTGATTTTGTTGAATTAAAGAAGATAGTTAAAGAAAGAGTTATTGATAAGTTTGATCATGCATATTTAAATGAAATAATAGAACAGCCAACTGCTGAAAATATTGCTATATATGTTTGGGATGAATTATACGACGTATTAAAAAGGGATAACTGCAGATTATATGAAGTAGAGGTTTGGGAGACAAAGACGAGTGGAATAGTTTATAGGAGGTAATATATGAAGGACGTACAAAATGAAAGAGATTTTAGAAATATACCTTTAAAGCACGTTGGAATAAATAATTTAAAGTGGCCTGTTGTTGTAAAGGATAAGAAGAATGGCACTCAAAATACAATAGCAAAGGTGTCAATATCTGTTGATTTGCCTCATTTTCAAAGAGGAACTCATATGAGCAGGTTTGTAGAGGTTATAAAGGAACTAAAATCAGTTTCACCAAAGGATATTGAAGCAATGTTAAGTGATTTAAAGGAAAAACTTGAGGCACAGGTTGCACACTGTAGAATGGAGTTTGATTATTTTATATCAAAACCATCACCAGTAACACAGATAGAATCTCCCTATGATGTTCAGTGTGCCTTTGAGGCTACTAAAAACCACAACTTTGATTTTATATTGGAAGTTAAGGTGCCAGTAACAACATTATGTCCTTGTTCAAAGGAGATTAGTGAATTTGGAGCACATAACCAAAGGGCGACGGTTGATATTAAAATAAAAACAGATAAGATGATATGGATTGAGGATATAGTAAAGGTAGCAGAAGAGAGTGCAAGTACGCCAGTATTTTCACTTTTAAAGAGAAAAGATGAAAAATGGGTTACAGAAAAGGCATATTTAAATCCAAGATTTGTTGAAGATGTCGCAAGGGAAGTTGCTATAAGACTTGAGAAAAACGAAGATATTAAATGGTATAGTGTGTGTGTTGAAAGTATAGAGAGTATACACAATCACAATGCCTTTGCTTATACAGAAAAGGGGATGATGGAATGAGATATATAACCTTAAAGGATGGAACACGATATAATTTTGATAGAATGAAGGTTATGGGAATACTTAATGCAACTCCAGATTCATTTTATTCAAACTCAAGGGTAAGTGGTGTAGAAGAAGGAATAAAACGAGCACTTGAGATGATAAAAAATGGAGTAGATATAATAGATGTTGGAGGAGAATCAACAAGACCAGGTTCTGAACCAGTTGGATTAGATGAAGAGTTAAATAGGGTAATACCTGTAATTGAAGGGATAAGACGAGAAAATAAAAATATACTAATTTCAGTTGATACATATAGAGCAGAAACTGCAAAGAAGGCAATTGAGGCTGGAGCTGATATTATAAATGACATAAGTGGAATGACATTTGATAAGGATATGGTAAAGGTTGTTAAGGAGTATAATGTTCCTATAATAATAATGCATATAAAGGGAACACCTAAAAATATGCAGCAAAATCCACAATATGTAAATGTACTAAAAGAGGTAAAGGAATATTTTATAGAAAGAATAGAATATGCAAAGGAAAATGGAATTTTAAAGGATAAGATTATTATTGACCCTGGCATAGGATTTGGTAAAACCTATGAGCATAATATTGAGCTTATAAAAAATATTGATTATTTTAATGATTTAGAAGTTCCTATACTTCTTGCGGTGTCAAGAAAATCAAGTATTGGAATTGCACTTGGAAATGTACCGCCTGAAGAAAGACTTGAGGGAACTCTTGCTGTTACCTGCTATGCAAGTATGAAAAATGTTGATATTATAAGAGTTCACGACGTATTGGAGAATAAAAGAGCACTTATGATGATGGAGGCATTAAAATGAATAGAGTATTTATTGCCTTTGGAAGTAATATAGGGGATAGGTATGAAACAGTAAAAAGAGCCTTTGAGCTTATTGAAGAGAATGGGATGAAGATAATTAAAAAATCAAATATATATGAAACAGAACCCTATGGTTATAAAAACCAGCCTCCATTTATAAACGGAGTTATTTTAGTTGAAACAGAACTTACTTGTAGAGAAGTTTTAGAAAGATTGCTACAAATAGAAAAACAGCTTGGAAGAGAAAGAATAATAAGATGGGGACCAAGGACAATTGATTTAGACATTATATTCTATAATTGTGAAATATATAACGAAGAGGATTTAAAGGTTCCACATCCAGATATGCAAAATAGAGAGTTTGTGTTAAAACCCCTATGTGATATTGAACCTGATTTTGTTCATCCTATTTTAAATAAAAGTGTTAAAGAAATATATGTGTTACTAAATGAAATGAGTAGAAGCTAAACATCACGTTTTATGCGTGATGTTTTTTTATTGTCATATTTCTTAATTAAATATAGGATTTTTTTAATATTTTATTAATAATCCAAAAAACTATTTATTAAAGATTCTAAAAGTATTATAGTATTTTTTGTGCAAAAAAATTATGGAGTGATATTTATGACAAGAAAAGTTTTATTTAAAGAATTTGATATTTTATTGTTCATATTAGTTATTTTTTCTAAGCTTGTAATATTCAATTATGCATTGAAGTTGATTGACCTACAAAAGCTTTATCTAATTATAGGATGTTTTGGTTCTTCTTTGATTATTGCATCAATTTTTAGCTTTGTTAGACAAAATAAAAGAGTAAAGGGGTTAATAGTAGCTGATTTTATCATAAGTTTGATATTACTAACTGATGTTGTATATAACAGATACTTTTGTGATGTTACTTCAGTTGCATTAATAAAGCAGGCAAGACTGGCTGCTGAGGTAAAAGATAGCGTAACTTCACTTATTAAGTTTAATGATTTATTGTTCTTTGTTGATATAGTTCTATTTATTATTTTATATATAAAAAATAAAGATAAATTAGATAATATAAAACCAAGATTTACTTTAAGAACTATAAAGTTTACATCAATATTTTTATTAGGACTTATTTTTTCAATAACAAGTGTTAAAGCACTTGAAAAGGAGCAACCAGGTATAACAAAAACAATGTATGATAAAAAATATATTGTTAAAAGGATTGGAAGTGTTAACTTTCATGCAGTTGATTTCTATAGATATATAACTTCAAATGTATTAAAGAAGGGTAATATATCACAACAGGAGATAGATGAAATTAATAAGTGGATTGATGACAAAAATTTATCAAAAGAAATAAAATATTATGGAAGTATGAAGGGCAAAAACTTAATAGTAGTTCAGCTTGAAGCATTTCAAGGATTTTTACTTAATAAAAAAATCGAAGGACAGGAAATAACACCAAATTTAAATAGCCTTGCAAAGGAAAGTTTAGTCTTTGATAGTTGTTTTTATCAGACAGCCTTTGGAGGTACATCAGATGCAGAGTTTTTAATGAATAATTCGCTCTTACCAATTAGAGAAGGTGCAGTGTATTATCAGTATGCTGGAAATCATTATGAAGCATTACCTAAAAAATTAAAGGAAATAGGATATTATACAGCTGTTATGCATGCAAATAGGCCAGGATTTTGGAATAGAGTTAATATGTATAACAGTTTAGGGTTTGATAGATATGAAAATGAAAACAATTTTAACATAGACGACATTCAAGGGCTTGGACTTAGTGATAAATCCTTTTTTAAGCAGGCTGTGTCAAAGATGAAGGAGTATGATAAACCATTTTATACATTTTTAATTTCTCTTTCAAGCCATTATCCATATAGGGATTCACAAAACAAATTAAACAATATAATAAATACAGGTGAGTTTGAAGGTACAATAATTGGGGATTATATAAAATCTGCAAAGTATACCGATGAAGCATTAGGTGAGTTTATTGATATGCTAAAGAGGGAAGGACTTTGGGATAATTCAGTAGTTGTATTCTATGGAGACCATTATGCAATTCCTTATGATAGAAAGGATATTATGGGAAAACTACTTTATGGTAGAGAAGATATTTCTGCATTTGAGTGGCAGGAGGCACAAAAGATTGTTGCAATGATTCACTTTCCAAAAGGAGAGATAAAGGGACATATTAAAGAGGTTACAGGACAATACGATTTTTATCCAACTTTAGCAAATTTGTTTGGAATAGATGCTAAATATACATTTGGTAGAGATGTATTAAATACAAAGCAAGGATTTGTTGTATTGAGAAATGGAACTTGGATGACAGATGATGTAGCTTATTTAAATTTTGTTGATAAGGTTATTGATAGAAGGACAGGAAAAGAATTAAATAAGAATGATTATATAGATAATTTTGAGAAGGCATATAGGATACTTAAGTATTCGGATAGTATAATAGAATATGATTTAATATCTAAATTAAAAAGTAAGGCAGAGAATTAATCTCTCTGCCTTATTGATTTAGCAATATTGTTGGCACATATCATTGCAGACTGATAGGACCCCTGTTGCCATCCGTGCTTTGTTGAAACGTGTTCGCCTGCAAAGAATACTCTATTGTTCATTTCAGGTAGAGTAGCTTCATAGAGGAATAATTCCTTTTGACCAGGTGTAAGGAGGGATACTCCACCCCAAATAAATGGTATGTTTGACCAGAGAATTGTAGAGTAATCAATAGTGTTTTCTTCTATATAATTTTCAGGGAGTTTGTGAATTGTTTCGATACAGTTTGAGACTTCCTTAATTTTTAATAAATCTGGCTGACTACCTAAACGTATAGCATTTTGATTCCAATTATATGATGCAAGAAGGACTCCTGGTGTTTTATAGGATGTATTTTCAATTAGACTATATTCAAATAATTTATTTGGTACAGCTTCCATATGGTCAGAAGCATAGAAGGTAGAGATTGTAATTAAATCTGTCAATGTTGTTCCAAAGATTGGGTTATTCTTATCCTTTTCCCAAAAGCGTTCTTTAAGATATAAAAATGTTTTATGACCTATTTCATAATTTAGTTCATTTATCGCCTGCATCTTTAGAGCAGAAAAATTAGGAATTATTTTAACTCTTCTTAAGCTGGAGAAGGGTATGCAGCATACCACATAATCAAATTCTTTATAGTAAACATTTTTATCGTTTAAGTCTGCTACTTCAAGTATAATTTTATCTCTATATGGGGATTTTATTATTGAATTTACTAAATGACCAAACTTAAACTGTACTTTACCAGGACCGTCTGAAGAAGTAAGATGGTTATAAAAGGCAAGAGGTAGGTTAATCATTCCACCTTCTATGGTGTAGTTATATGCAAAATCTACTGTGTAAAGTTCGCCCAATATTTCATATAAGCTTATATGAAGTAAATCTGCCTCAAGAGTAGAAATATAGCTAATCATTGATATGGCATCCTGTGACAGGTTTGTATTTTCGTATGCCTGTCTTAAAGATAAATTTTGGATTTCTCTTATTTTATGTGAATAATTTTGTTTAATTTTAATAAGCTCTGTTTTTTCATTTGATGTGAGACTATAAAAATACTTGTTATACATTTGTGAGATTAATTTGTTTGGAGGAAGTTTTTTCTCAAGTTTAGAAAGTTTAAATTTAGGATATATGTTTTCCATTATGCTTTTTCCACTTGGATCATTAGTGGCGTGACCTTCACGTATACAAAAGAGAGAAGAGTAACTTTTACTTATAAAGGGACGTGTTTTTAACTTGAATTTTTTTACATAATTCCAAACAGTTTCGTGAGAAATGCCTATACGCATTGCACCAAGTTCAGCAAGCTGATTTGAATCTTTATCGAAATAGTGTGTTTTTATTCTCCCCCCTATCCGTTTAGAAGCCTCAAAGATTGTAATATCACAGCCTATTTTGTTTAACTCATAGCTTGCACAAAGTCCTGCAGAGCCTGCACCAATAACTGCAACTTTGATGCCTTTACCTTGAAGTTTAGAACATATTGTTTCAATATCTTCTGGGGGGGACATAAGTTTTATTATATCATCAAAATCATTTAATCTATTGTCAAGCTTTAGTAAAAATTTTAGTATTTTATACCTTTCTTCGTCAGTAGGATTGAAGGAATGAAGAGGTATAGTTTGTTGCATAAATTACCACCTTTAATGCTTTTAATAATTTATATGAATAAATTAAAAATAAAATGTTAAATAAATTTAAGTTGAAAGGAAGTAATGTTTTGTTATAGAACTATATAGGTAAGGGGGAGTGAGTATGTCTGGAGTATTATTTACAAACGCCAAAATATATACAATGGATGGAAATGATAATATATTCTCCTCTATGTATATAGAAGATGGTAAGATAGTTGAACTATCAAATAAAAACTTAATAGATAAATACACAAACTGCGATGTTATAGATTTAAATGGTAGAGCAGTTTTTCCTGGCTTTATAGAGAGCCATATGCACCTTATAGAGGCTGCAAGAAGTATGGTTGAGATGGATTTTAAAAATGTTAAGAATAGAGATGATTTTGAACACGCATTATACTCATTTAGCAAGACAAAGGAACCAAATGCTTGGATAATGGGTTCGGGATGGAGTGAAATTGTCTTTGGAGGAGTTATGCCCCATAGATTTGATATTGATAAAGTTGTTAGTGACAAGTCTGTATGTTTAATAAGGCAGGATGGACACTCCCTGATACTTAATACCAAAGCATTAGAAATACTAAACTTAAAGAGCAATGAATTAGCTATTAATTCAGAAACAGCAGTAAAGGATGAGTTTGGTCTAACAGGACTTTTTTATGAAAACTGGGTATTTGAGATAATAGGCAGAATAATGGATATGATACCAGATATCTATTATGAAATAGCTCTATTAAGGGTGGATAGTGAACTTATAAAAAATGGAGTTACTCTGGTAAATGATATTATGACTCAGTATCCGAGGTACTATAATACCTTTAAAAGACTTCAAAATGAAGGAAAGATTAAAGTTAGAATTATTGCGGGAAGCCTTGGTAATTCAAAGGAATATAATGAATTTATTACGCTTTCGGAAACAAAGAAGCTTAAAAAAGGTCCTGTAAAATATTTTGTTGATGGAAGCTTTGGTTCAAGGACTGCACTTTTAACTGAACCCTATGAGGATGACCCCAATAATTATGGATGCCAAAATTTAAGTGATGAAGAAATATATGCTATAATAGAAAATTCATTAAAAAATAGCATACCAATAGCTGTCCATATTATTGGAGATTTAGCTATGAAAAAGTTTTTAGATATATATGAAAGGGTATATGAAATTTACCCAAATAAAGAGGTTAGAAATAGGATTGAACATATCCAAATAATAAAGGAAGAAGATATAGAAAGATTTAAAAGACTAAATCTTATTGCATCCTTTCAGCCTATATTTAATCTTGAGAGCAATTTAACATTAACAAGGCTTGGGTTTAGAAGAATAAAGGATACCTATAGATATAAAACATTTATTGAAAGAGGTATAACTACTATATTTAATAGTGATACACCCTTTGGTGCAGAATATATGCAAAAAAAGGATGGGACATTTTTTAAAGGTTTTGAGCCGATGCTTGGTATATACTGTTCAGTAAATAAATTAAACCTTAATATTGAAGAAAGAGTAACTGTAAAACAGGCAGTTGAATGTTATACTAAAAATCCAGCCTATGCAAATTATATGGAGAATGTATATGGAACTTTAGAGGAAGGAAAGTTTGCTGATTTTGTAGTTTTAGAAGAGGATATTTTTAATATTGATACATTAAAGATTAAGGATGTTGAAGTTTATATGACTGTAATAGATGGTGAAGTAGTATATAAAAAGGTATAGTGAAAAATCACTATACCTTTTTTCAATTTTATACAAGTACAACTCTATAGAAGGTCTTCTTTCCTTTTCTAACAAGCATTTCTCCATCTTTGAATAGGGATTCATCTATTATAAAATCCATATCTGAAACCTTTTCATTATTTATATATAGTCCACCTTGTTGAATAAGTCTTCTTCCTTCACTTTTTGAAGGAATAGCCTTTATTTCTACTAACACATCAATAACCTTTTGACCAAGTAGGTTGGCTGGCATCTCAAAGGTTGGAGCATTGCTTAAATCTCCACCAGATTCAAATAGTGCAATTGCAGCTTGCTCTGCTTTTTTTGCTTCTTCTTCACCGTGAACAAGCTTTGTAACTTCATATGCAAGAACCTTCTTTGCCTCATTTATTTCTTTATCCTTAAGTGAACCTAATCTTCTTACTTCATCCATAGGAAGGAAAGTTAATAGAGCAAGACATTTTTCAACGTCTGCATCGTTTACGTTTCTCCAGTATTGGTAGAATTCAAATGGAGTTGTTTTATTTGCATCAAGCCATAATGCTCCCTTTTCTGTTTTACCCATCTTCTTTCCTTCACTGTTTGTTAAAAGTTTAAATGTTAATCCATAAGCTGGTTTACCTTCTTTTCTTCTGATAAGATCTGCACCAGCAAGTATGTTGGACCATTGGTCATTTCCACCAAGTTCCATTACACAACCATATCTCTTATGTAATTCTAAGAAATCATATGCCTGCATCAACATATAGTTGAATTCAAGGAATGATAGTCCCTTTTCCATTCTAAGTTTAAAGCACTCTGCAGTAAGCATTTTATTTACTGAGAAATGTACTCCTACATCTCTTAAAAATTCTATGTAGTTTAAATTCCAAAGCCAATCTGCGTTATTTACCATTATTGCTTTTCCATCAGAAAAATCTATAAACCTTTCCATTTGTTTCTTTAAACATTCTGAATTGTATTGTATTTCTTCCTTGGTTAGCATTTTTCTCATATCAGTTTTTCCACTTGGGTCACCAATCATAGCAGTACCGCCACCAATTAATGCAATTGGTCTATGTCCTGCCTTTTGCATATGGGCCATAGCCATTAATGCTATAAAATGTCCTACATGAAGACTGTCTGCTGTAGGGTCAAAACCAATATAGAATGTTATGTTTTCTTTTTCTAACAATTCCTTTATTTCATCTTCGTGGGTAAGCTGTTCAATAAAGCCACGTTCCATTAGCACATCAAAAGCTGACATTATTAAAACCCTCCTTAAAATAAGCTTGCATATATTTTACCAAAGTAAAAGTATAATTTCAAATAAATTTAAAAATCTGCATACATATTGTCAACGTGTATAATTATTTCATAGTTAGGAAGTATTTTGTGCAAATCATTTATTATTTCGTGGGCTTTTTTACTTATATCCTTTTGTTTAATCTCATTTGAAAACACTACATCAAATATTATATTTTTTTTATGTTTTCCATCAACTAATCTAATATCATGAACATCAAGAACGTATTTATATTTAGAAAGCATATCCTTTATTTTGAATCGTATTATTTCCAGTTCTTCATTATCAAGAACAACAGGATCCATATGAAGTATTAGAACTATGTTTAATTTTTTAGACACCTCATTTTCAATTTTATCAATTAATTCGTGTGCTTCTAATATATCAGTTTTATAGTCAATCTCTGCGTGAAGGGAGGCTATTGTCTTTTGTGCACCATAGGTATGAATAATGAGGTCGTGAACTCCAATAATACCTTCATAGGATTTTACGCTTTCAACTATTTCTTTTATAAGTTTAGGGTCTGCTGCTTCACCAAGAAGTGGACTTATAGTTTCCTTAATCAGGTTGTAGCCGGCATAAAGTATAAAAAGTGAAACTAATAATCCAATATATCCATCAATTGATATATTAAAAAATCTTGAAATTAATATACTTATTAAAACAGTAGAAGTTATTATTACATCACTAAAACTATCAAAGGATGTTGCACTTATTGCTCCAGATGATGATACCTGTGATAGTATTCTGTTAAAATAGCCAAGCCAAAGTTTTATAATTATAGATACAGCAAGAACTATTATAGTATATATATTGAAGGTAAGTGGAGTTGGAAGTAATATTTTTTCAAAGGATGATTTTAAAAACTCAAATCCAACTAAAAGCACAAGTATTGAAACTATAAGTCCTGCAATATATTCACCTCTACCGTGGCCAAAGGGATGCTCTTTGTCGGCAGGTTTGTCTGCAATCATAAAACCTATAATTGTTACAACTGAAGAACCAACGTCTGATAGATTGTTAAAGGCATCTGCTGTGATTGCGATACTTCCAGTTATTGTACCAAATATGAATTTAAATATAAAAAGTAGTATGTTAACAAAAATACCTACACCACCAGATAGATAACCTACATATTTTCTATCTGTTTTATTTTTTAAATATGCTTTAATAAACCATCTTGTCATATTTATCAGTCTCCCTCTATAGATTTATAGATATATTTTAACCTAAAACTACAAAAATTAGAATTGATGTTTCAAAAAATTACCACGAATTTTAATCAAGTATTGGGTAAAAATATTAATGTGTAAAAAAACATAAATGGAGGTATGAAGTATGTTAAAAAAGAATGCAAGACAAAATGTAGAAGAAAGTGTACAAAATCTACAAAACACTCTAAATAGCTTAAGACAGGCAGCTACAACTGTAGAAAATCAAAATACTAAGGCTCAAATAGAGCAACAAATTCAAAGCCTTCAAAATACTTTAAATGCTTGTCAAAACATAGCAAATACTCTAAGACAGCAATAACTAAGAGGGGTTAACCCCTCTTAATTTATTGCAGAAAATTAATAAAAATACAATTGAAATGCATAAAAATTTATGATAGTATGTATTCAATAATTTAATAAAAAAATAACAAACCTTGTGTAGAGGTGCCTATGTCAAGAGTACTAAAGAGGAGCCTGGCAGGTTATGATACTTTTGGAAAGGGGTCTTAGGCCGAAGGAAATGGTTGCCAAACTATTTGCCTGGCTGTTTGCATAATATGCACTCAGCTGTCACCAAAGGGTGGAGAGCTACAAAGGTTTTGTTTGGGTATGCCAAAAAGCAGCTTGAACAAACCTTGCTGCTTTTATTTTTTTATAAAGGAGGAGTGGGAATGGCAATTGTTGTACAAAAATATGGTGGAAGTTCAGTCTCTACGACTGAAAAAATAAAAAAGGTTGCTAAAAGCATAATTCAAAAGAAAAACAATGGAAATAAAGTAGTTGCAGTAATATCAGCTATGGGTGATACAACGGATGATTTAATAGAGCTTGCTAAGGGTGTTTCAAATACTCCAGATAAAAGGGAGTTAGATGCTCTCCTTGCAACAGGGGAGATGATATCAAGTTCACTATTAGCAATGGCTATAAAGGATTTAGGTTATGATGCAATATCCTTTAATGCATTTCAAATTCAACTAAAGACAAATGGTGTATATGGTAAATCATTAATTGAGGATATAAATATAACTCCAATAAAAAATGCTTTGGATGCAGGTAAAATTGTTGTTGTAGCAGGATTTCAAGGTATTTCAGAGGAAGGTGATATTACAACTTTAGGGCGTGGAGGTTCCGATACAACGGCTGTAGCTCTTGCTGTTAAATTAGAGGCAGAATGTGAGATATACACAGATGTTGATGGTATATATAGTGTTGATCCACGTCTTTATAGGGATACAAAGAAGATTGAAAATATAAGTTATGAAGAGATGCTTGAACTTTCAAGCCTTGGAGCTCAGGTT
>JAOAAJ010000063.1 GCA_026418935.1 Caloramator sp.
AAATCCTATTATTGTATAAATAAATTCATATACAACTGCAACATATACCCCAAAAAATAAATATATAAATACCGTTATTGTTTCTGTAAATTCAACATTAAACTCTCCAACATAAAGTAGAGACCAATCCATTATTACAGCTGAAATAACAGCACTCCAAAAAACAAAATTATAATTTAGAGCAATATTAAACTTTATAGAAGATAATATAAATATTATAAAGCCTAACAATATTATAAAATACCTAAATCTTTTGTTCATTTACTTATCTCCCCAATACTTTTTTGTAATAGCTATACAAACATCCTTTTATGTCTTACTCCTATTACAAATGTATAAATTGATGTAAAGGCTAAAACTATGGAAAGAATAAAAAATACTATAAATAACCCCTTTGCTGTAGATAAACTTATTTTATAAAATTGTGATAGCTCTGTATAGAATTTTTGTCCTTGACCTAAAGCAAGTATTGAATTTTTTATTGATGCAACCGATGTTAAGAGCCCCATAGGTAAGACAGACAAAGCAAGCGTAAGCCCCGTTGCACTTCTCTTTTTCAAGCCCTTTATACCTAAAAATATAGGCAATATAAAAATTAAAGGAAGTATAGGCCCAAAATACTGAGGTGCTAAAAGCATAAATAAAATTGAGGTAATTAAAAAGGCTCTAAAAAGATAACTTAATGGTTTTAATTCTCCCTTAAAATCATAAAGAGCAGCCTCACAATATCTAATATATCCTTCAATATCTAATATACTTTGAGACTTTAAAACATCCTTTCCCTTTTTTATTAGTGCTTTATATACTTCATTATTTGCATCTATATCAATATTTGAATATTCTTCAATCAAGTTATTTAACACCTTATTAATCTTGCCCTTCTTTTTTTCCTCTAATTTCAACTTTTCAACTTTTTCACTCAAACTCTTTAATATGTTGAGTATTTGCATATCCACACCCCCATAGAATATGTAATCAAAACAGAATATAATTTTCATTATTTTATAAAAATTA
The DNA here is from genome assembly GCA_026418935.1 of Caloramator sp. Lineage (GTDB taxonomy): Bacteria > Bacillota > Clostridia > Clostridiales > Caloramatoraceae > Thermobrachium. The sequence continues at coordinate 1,015 of JAOAAJ010000063.1, forward strand.
ACAGGAATGGTTAGATATATTTTAAACCATTCCTGTATTTTTTTCAATTGTTATTTGTTATTTTTTAACAAAGCTGCCATTGTAGCATAACAAGCCACCAGTATAAGTCCCCAGGATATTATCATAAAAGCAAGAGCTCCACCTGACATATTACCCCTCCTATCTAACAACTATAACTTTGCCTTCTTTTATTTCGTCTGCATATTTTCTCTTTATACTTCTATATGATTGTACAAAACCTATAATTAGTACTACAAAAAGAATTGCTCTTGCTCCTTGTACCCAAGGAATAAGTTCTGGAACTGCTTCTGCAAATTTTGGTACAAGCTTAAAATATCCGTCCTTAACATAATTAATTGTAGAGGAAACTAATAGTATGATTATATATACAGGTGCTAAGAATCTTATAAATAGGTTAAAGAACCACTTTGGAACCTTCCAATATCCTCCTCTATTCATTTCCTCAAGTGCTTTATCTCCCATTAACCATCCAGTAACTATTACCTCAAGTAATCCTAATACAACCAAGAAGTAGCTACCTACCCAGTTGTCAAGTTCAGTTAGATAGAAAAGCTCTGCCTTTTTAGTGATAATGCACTCTAATGCAACTGGTAAACCAATTATTATATAAAGTGCAAATACAAGTACAGAACCTAAACTTCTCTTTACTCCCATCTCCTCTTCAAGCAATGCAACTAAATAGTTGTACATAGCAATTGCACTTGTAAATCCTGCAAAGAAAAGAAGTAGGAACCATAGTGTACCAAACAATCTTCCTCCAGTCATTGCTCTAAATATATTTGGAAGTGCAACAAAGGACAATCCAACACCTGCACTTAATCCTTCTGGGCCTAAGAAGGCATAACATATAGGAATAGCAATTGTTCCTCCAAGTATTACCTCAGCAAGCTCATTTAATGAAACTGTAGCAAGTCCAGATACAACTATATCATCATCTGGCTTTAGGTATGATGCATAATTTTGAATAATTCCCATACCAAGTGATAATGTAAAGAAAATTTGACCTGCTGCTGCAAGTGCAGATTTTGCATTAAGTTCACTCCATTTTGGAGACCATATATAGTCAAGTCCTGCAATTGGAGTCCAGTCTGGTCTAACTGGTGCACTTAGTGTAAGTGTTCTAATTATTAGTATAATACCAAATATATATATTGTTGGCATCATCACCTTTGCCCAAGCTTCAATACCCTTTTGTATTCCACGCATTACTGCAAATCCAAGTACAGCTACTGCAATAATCCAGAATATTAAAGACTTTCCAGGGCTTATTAAGTACTCTCCAAAGAAAGCGCCTGTTTTAATTGACTTATCCATATATTGTCCTGTTGCAGACATATAAGAATAACCAAGAGTCCATCCAATTATATGGTTATAATAGCTGTTTAATAAAACTGTAACTGAAAATGCAAACATACCAGCAAGTGCACCTAAAATTGCAGCTGTCTTAGGCTTTACACCTTCTCTTGCTTGAAGATATACCATAGGTCCTAATGTTCCGTGTCCATATTTTCCGCCGTAACGTCCTTGATTCCACTCAACTAACATTAGGGGAATACCCAACATTATAAGTGCGGCAAAATAAGGAATCATAAACGCTCCGCCACCATTTTTAGCTGCCTGGTAAGGATATCTCCAGAAGTTTCCAAGACCAACAGCATTACCAGCCATAGCTAAAATTAGCCCAAGTTTACTCCCCCAATTTTCACGTCTTTCTTCCATACAAATCCCCCTTTATATGTAATTTTTTATATATCATAATTCATTTTATTAAAAATTTCAACTATTTTATTACTTTAAATTGTGAATTTTTGTTAATATTAATATTTTAACAAAGTATTGTAAAAACTAAGGAGTAGGGACAAGCCCTACTCCTATTCTTTTTACAACTCAAATTCTACCTTAATGCATTTTCCTACTATTTTGAAAGATTTGATGTCTTTGCTTTCAGTTTTTATTTCGTTGTTTTGTGAAATTAATAACACCTTGTTGGAATCAAGCCTTTTTAACTGCCTTATCATTCTTTTTCCATCTAATTCTATTACATAAATTGCATTCGTCTCAAGTTCAGGAGTTAAATAGACCATAACTCTATCTCCCTTTGCAATTCTAAATCCCCTCATAGAATCATCAGGTGCAATTATATAAAATACCTTTTCTGCATTTAACCCCTCAACCTTTTTATCTTTAATTGGTAAGTACTTATAGTCATATATTTCCTTTAAGTACAAATCACATACAGGAATCTTTTTCAATATGCTTGAAAAGGCATCTTCTAACTGTTTGTTTACCTTAACAGGCTCTCTATACTCCTTTATATTTTCAATAGGTTCCTCTACCTCTTCAAAGAGTGAATCACTTAAATTTACATTTAGTACCTTCTCTACCCTTTTAATTAAATCTTCATTGGCAATTCTTCTTCCAATCTCTATATCCTGTAAAAATCCTTCTGATATTCCTAATTTCTTTGACAATTCCTTTAAAGAAAGATTTGCCTTCGTTCTTTCTTGTTTTATTTTAGAGCCTACTCTACTCATAAAATCACTCCTTACGCTGCCTTATTTGTAAATAGTATAACAAATTAACCTTTTACTGAAAAGTAAAACTATTATAACAGCTCTGAGAAAATTCTGCAAACTCCATCTATTATTTTAATATATTTGGGCTCCCCATTGAAATATTCTAAATCTGCCTTGGTACTCTCTTCTAAATCTTTTTTGAATAAATCATTAACTTTTATTGTAATATCTTTATCATAAATTACAGCATTGACTTCGTAGTTTAATTCAAAGCTTCGTATGTCCATATTCGCAGTTCCTATAGTACATATAGAGTCGTCTATGGTCATTACTTTAGAATGAACAAAGGCCTTTTTATTATAAAAGTAAACCTCTACTCCACATCTTACAAGTTCCTCAAGATACGTCTTAGATGCATGATAAACTAAGAAATGATCATATTTACCAGGAAAAAGTATTTTTACATCTACTCCACTCAATTTTGCTATTTTAAGTGCATCCATCACACTCTCAGTTGGTACAAAATAAGGTGTAGTTATATAAATATTCTTTTTTGCCATATAGATCATCTTTATAATTCCCTGCATTATTGCAGGATGCTCTGAATTTGGTCCACTCTTTACAAGCTGCATTATTTTACCTTTAGACATTTCACTTGGTGGAAAATACTTATCAAATTCCCCCTCCATAAAGAACTCTCCATTATCTATCCTTTTTACAGCCATATAATCATCAATAAATACTCCCTGTAATCCCAATACAAAATCGCCCTTAACCTTTATATGCAAATCCTTCCAATCTCCTATTTTACCAAGTCCCCTATACTCATCCCCTATATTCATACCCCCTATAAATCCTACTTTCCCATCTATTACAGCTATCTTTCTATGATTTCTGTAATTAATCTGTGTATTTATTTTCCTAAGCAGTGGAGCAAGAAAATAAGAATACTGCACAACATCTACTCCATTTTGCTTCAAATCCTTTATATATCTTCTTGACAGTTTAATAGCTCCCACCCTATCCATTATAAACCTAACTCTTACTCCCTCTTTTGATTTTTTTATAAGTAAATCCTTTAATCTATTTCCTATGTCATCTGATTTAACTATGTAGTACTCTAAATGTATATGGTGCTCTGCCTTCTCTATTTCTTTAAAGAGAGCATTAAATTTATCGTCTCCATTACCATATATTTCTATGTCATTATCCACAAACAAAGGACTATCGCTATTATTAGCAAGAAGTTCTGCTAAATACTTATAATCTTCCCTATCTATTCTATTTATCACTCTATTTATTAAATCCCTCACTACAGGCGAAAACTCCTCATTGAGTTTGTGCCTCTTCCAATTCCGTCCTAAAAACAAATATAATATAAGCCCAAGTGGAGGAAAAATAACAATTAAAAGAAGCCACGCAATGGTTTTTTCTGGTCTCTTTCTTTCTAATATTATTATTGTAGTAAGCACAATTGCATTTATAATAATGGCAGCAGATAGCAGGTTCATTCTACCACCTCCTTAACTACATTATAACAAAAAATTATTTTTTTGTTTTTTATTTATTATAGACATATAAGCAATATTTTTATAAAATAAATAATGTTTTTTAATATAAAAATAAAAGGAGGACGGATAGATGAAGATAAACTTAATTGGTGTGCCTTTAAATTTAGGTGCAGACAAGCTTGGTTCAAATTTAGCCCCAGAAACATATAGAGAGGCAAATATAGTAAAGATAATTAAATCTATTGGTTTTGAAGTAAATGATTGTGGTGATGTAGAAGTACTTAAAGCTCTTGAAGAAGAAAAATTTAAGCATCATACAAATTTAAAGTACTTAAATGAAGTAATCGATGCAAATACAAAGCTTGCAGAAAAAGTATATGAATCTCTATCTAATGGAGATTTTGCTCTTGTTTTAGGAGGAGACCATTCCTTAGGTCTTGGAAGCATTGCAGGAGCAAGTAAAGCAATTAAAAATATAGGTGTTGTTTGGATTGATGCCCACGGGGACATAAATACACACCTTACATCACCAACAGGAAATATTCACGGTATGCCACTTGCAGCATCCTTTGGAGTAGGGCATGAATCATTAGTTAATTTATATGAAAATAAAGTAAAAATTAAAGAAGAAAATGTATTTCACATAGCTGGTAGAGACCTTGATGCAGGAGAAATAGAACTTATAAATAAAAGTAAAGGTCAATTCTACACAATGGATAAGGTTAAAAAGCTTGGAATAAAAAAAGTTGTTAAAGATATGCTAAACTACTTTAAAGATAGAGTGGATGCTATACATGTTAGTTTTGATTTAGACTCAATAGATTCATTGTTTGCACCAGGAACCGGTACGCCAGTTGAGGACGGTCTATCTGTCGATGATGCAAAATATATTCTTGAGAGTCTTGCCTCATCAGGTATGATGTGTTCTTTAGACATAGTTGAACTTAATCCTCTTTTAGATAAAGACAATACAACACTAAACATCGCAATTGATATAATTAAGAACACTTTAAGCAAATTAAAATTAAGTTTATCAGATGAACTTTCAGCATAAAAAAATGCCGTGAAGCACCTATAATACTTCACGGCACTTTTTATTTTCATTTATTTTGTAATTATTCATAAATTGTCTCAACCTTCATTTTTCCATCCCTACAAGCACTACAAGGTACCTTTTTGTCCTCTCCTATTATTATCTCGTATAATGTCATTATATCCCTGCTTCCGCACTTTGTACATTTTTCTACAATATCAACCTTCGGAAAATTCATCCAAGCAACTTCGTGTTCATCTGCAATATCCTCTAAATATCTGCTTTCCCTAATAACTTCCCCACAGTTTTTACATACCTTATCAACCCAAAAACCAGATATACCCCTCTTTTTTGCTTCATCACTTACATTACCAAGTGTATTGTAGTAGTGTTCTCTTCCTAAACTGTCTACATAAAACTCCCTTCCCCATTCAACCTTACTTTCTCTTCCGCAACAGCTACACTTTAATAATACTGTTTTTCCCATGATATCACCCCAAAGATAAACAAATTTTCTACTAATGTTTTTATATCATAAATATTTTGAAAATTCAATATCTTTTCTAAATATTCTAAAAATACAACACTTATTTTTTATCCAAAATTAACTAATTATTAATGAATATTTTTATACCCAGTAGTATAATATTTTGAAAGGGAGGGGTTTGTTATGAAGGAAGAACTAAAAAATATATTTCTTGCTGGAGTAGGTTCTGCAGCCTACACATACGAAAAGGCTACAGAACTTATTGAAGGCCTTATTAAAAAAGGACAGTTAACTGTTGAAGAAGGAAAGGAACTAACAGAAGAATTAAAAAGAACTGTAAAGGAAAAAACAGAAAAGGTTACATCTGAATTTAAACCATTAACTAAAGAAGATATGTCAGAACTTTTAAGAGAAATGAATTTTGCAACTAAAACTGAACTTGATGAACTAAAAAAGAAAATTGAAGAGTTAGAATCTAAACTAAAATAAGCAAAAGGTTACAAACCTTTTGCTTATTTAAAAAGGAATGATTTTATGGTGAAAAAAAATGCATTACAAAGGTTTAGAGAAATAGTAAAAATACTTGCTAAATATGGATTTGGATATATAGTAGATAGTAAAATAAAAAATCAATCTTCTTCACCTGAAAATTTAAGACGAGCCTTTGAGGAACTTGGACCAACTTTTATAAAAATAGGACAAATATTGAGTACCCGTCCCGACATCCTCCCCTATGAATACATAAAGGAATTAGAACGTCTGCAGGATAAAGTTCAACAAATTCCCTTTGAAGAAATTAATAATATATTCATACAAGAATTTGGTGTCTCCCTTAATAAACATTTCTCTTATTTTGAAAAGAATCCTCTTGCTTCAGCTTCAATCGCTCAAGTACATCGTGCAAGGCTTTTAGATGGAAAAGAAGTTATAGTTAAATTTCAAAGACCTAACATAGAAGAAAATATGAAGCTTGACATAGAAATACTTAAAAGAATACTGAGGTTTACCAGTGCTAAATTTAATGACGCACTAATAAATCCAAAAGAGGCACTATCCGAAATAGAAGAAGCAACAAAAAAAGAGCTAAACTTCATAAATGAAGCTAAAGCGTTAGATAAATTTTATACCAATAACATAAATGTTAAATTTGTATCTTGTCCATATGTCTATTGGGATTTAACTACTAAAAAAGTACTAACAATGGAATATATAGATGGAATCAAAATAGATAATACTGAAAATCTTATTAATGAAGGATATGATTTAGATGACATAGGTAAAAAACTTGCCCTATCCTATTTTAAACAAATTTTTGCGGATGGATTTTTCCACGGTGACCCTCACCCTGGAAATTTGATTATAAAGGATAACAAGATATACTATATAGATTTTGGAATTGTAGGCTGTTTTTCAAATGCTATGAAGGAATCCCTCAACGAAGTAATTCTTTCCATTGCCTTTAGAGATATAGATAAAATGATTTCTGCCCTTTTAAATATAGGGATCAAAAAGGGATACATAAATAGAAGTAAGCTATATGAAGATATTGACTACTTATTTGCAAGCTATCTAACAACATCTTTAGAAAATCTTAAAATATCTCAAATGCTTGAGGAAATATTTGAAGCTGCAAAACGAAACAACATAAGGCTACCAAAGGACTTGACTCTTTTAATTAGAGGACTTGTTATTTTGGAGGGTGTTGTTGCCAAAATATCTCCTAATATAAAAATATTAGATATTGCAATTCCCTTTGTGAAAGGGCAGTATCCATCAAAAATACTTCCTAATTTTAATGATTTGATATTTGAAATCATCAATTTAAACTCAGCATTAAAATCACTCCCCCACAACATAAACAGAGTACTAAACAATGTTAACGCAGGTAGGACCAAAGTACAACTTGAACATAAAAATTTATCTAAACCTATTTATGAGCTTCATAAAATGGTAAATCGAATAGTTTTTGCAATAATAACCTCCTCTTTAATCATAGGTTCATCCCTTATATTAAACACAAACATAGGTCCAAAAATCTATGATATATCGATACTTGGTGTTACAGGTTATATTATAGCGGGAATTTTTGGATTATGGATTCTTATATCTATTTTAAAATCTGGAAAAATATGAGGGCTTAAATTTAAGCCCTCATACAACTATTATATGCATTTTCTGCTTTATTTCTGGATTTGTGCTATCCTTACAGCTAATAGTTAAACTTGCTATACGCGTTCCAATGCATACAGACTTCTCTAAACTATACCCACTAATTAGTCCATAAACCGTTCCTGCAAAGAAGGAGTCTCCTGCACCTGTTGTATCTATTACATTTACTGGTACAATATCTACATGTCCCTCTTCACCAACTTCTGCATCATAAAAAACAGAACCTTTTTTACCCATTGTAACAACTATCTTTTTAAGGCCGTTTTTTGTAAGCTCCTTACAAGCATCTAATACCTGTTCCTTTGTCTCAAATGTTCTTTCTGCTATAAGTTCAAATTCAATGTTATTACATATTAAACAATCCAGCTTATTAAATAGATGTTTATTTCTCTTCACTACATCAAGATGCCCTATTACAGCATAGACCTTTTTGTTATAGCTTTTTGCTATATTAATAATCTTCTCAATATAGCTTGCTTCAAAATCAAGGTCTAATACAACGCTATTACATCCCTTTATGATATCTTCAGCATGATTATCAATTATATCATAAAGATACTTTAAATTAGGCTGGTGTGATACAGAGGCTGCTATATCTCCCTTTTCATTTAGTACAACAAGCCACATTCCCATACCGTCTTTATCAACAATATCCACAAACTCTGTATCTATTTTTTCATTTTTAAGTCGTGCTAAAACCTCCATACCAAGTGCACTATTATCAACAATCGATACAAATCTTGTCTTAAGTCCCATATAACTAAAATTTTCAACTACATTTCTTGCTACTCCACCGTGTTTAAACTTTACACTACCTATATTAGTTCCCTTTGGATTTAATACATCCCTTGGAAAACCCTTTATATCTACAAAGACCGCACCAAATACTGCAACATCAAATGTTTTTTCCACAATATTCGCCCCTTCTTCTAAACTTCACAAAAATTAATTATATCAATTATAAAGGAATATTGCAATTATTGTCGAATTTTTTCATATAACTATTATAACACTATTTATGGAGATGATTAATATGGAACCATTTAAAGAAATAGCACAGCTTGGAAATAAAATATTGCCCATAAAAATATTTATAACAGAACTTAATCAAACTTGTACATATGTACCTCCTCACTGGCATGAGTTTATTGAAATACTTTACCTTTTAGAGGGAGAAGCAAAAGTACAAATAAATAGTTCCCACTACGATATTAAAAATGGTGAAATTGTCCTTCTAAACAGTTTAGATGTACACGCTGTATATGGTTTTTCTAAATATCTTGTTCTACAATTTGATACAAGCATAGCAACCGACCTTCCTATTGAATTTAACAAGCTATTCCCCTTCAATGATGATGATAAGGTAATAAAACAAAACAAAAACTATATTGACTATATAGAAACAATTAGATATTACATGGAGGATATTATAGATAAATATAATAAACAACCCCTTGGATATGAAATAGACATTAGAGGAAGCATATATAAAATTTTAGCTTCAATTATTGCATACTCTCAAACCACCTCTAATAATGAGATTTTCTATAAAAAACATAAAGAAAGCCTTGAAAGGCTTGAAAAGCTTTTAAGATATATTGATGCTCATTATAACGAAAATATCACTATAAATGAAGCTGCATCAATGCTAAACTTTGCTCCTAACTATTTCTGTAGGTTCTTTAAAAATACAATGGGTAAAACCTTCCTTGAATATCTTAATTTTTATAGATGTTCTAAAGCTGAAATATTAATTAATACAACCAGCAAACCAATTACAGAAATTGCACTTATGGTAGGATTTTCAAGTGTATCATACTTTAATAGAGTATATAAAAAATATAAAGGACACAAACCTTCATCTGAACGTAAAAAAGATAATATTGTACAAGTAGAAGATAATATATAAATAGTCCTTTATATTTAATTTAGCTAAAATAAAGCTGTAATTAAATAATGAAAGGATAATAAAGTATGATAAAAAAAGTAAAGATTATACATAAAAATATTTTATTCTATTTATTTATTGAAATATTTATAGGAATATATTTTGGATTTTATTCCTTTCTTTTAGGACCTTTTATTTTGTCTAAAGGATTTAATGAAAGTTTCTTAGGTGTTGTAACTGTAACACAGACAATAAGCTTTGCTCTATTTGCTTATATAGTTGGTATATTATCTAAATACATTAAGGATAAATATATATTTGCCTCAACTGGAATTCTATGTTTTTTATCAAGCATAATCTACCTGTTTTCTAATGGAAAATTATCAATACTACTTGCTGCATCCTTATATGCAATGGGTATATCTGTAATTGTTGTAATAAAGCCACCCTTTTTAATTAAGAACAGCAATGGATTAGACACTGTTAAATTATTTAGCTTTATATTCACATATGCAACCTTTATGAATCTAATTGGAAACTATTTATCTGGTAAAATAATAAAACTATATAACTTTAATAAAGCTTTGTATATAATGAGTATCTTGAGCTTATTAGGCTCTATACCTGCTTTATTTATAACTTCAAGCAAAAACATAGAAGATAATGTAAACAAAAAAGATAAACTTAAGATAAATAGAAAAATGAAATTAATTTTACTATATACATTTTGTGGTGCCTTTGCAGTGGGAATGATAATACCATACTATACAACCTATTTAATAAATAAAATGAACTATTCAACCGATACTGCAGCTTTTGTAAATAATTTTAATATGATTGGAAGCCTTTTAGCTATGATTTTATCCCCCATAATAGCTAAAAGAATAGGTGAATTTAAGACCATAACCTTTGCTAAGCTATTATCATTCCCCTTTGTTTTATTATTTGTGCTGTTTAATACAAGACTAAATTTTATAACCTTCATATTATGTGTATTTTTTCTTATAAGATCTGTCCTAATAAACATAACTGTACCACTTGAAAACATTATTTTTATGAATTCAGTTAATCAAGAACATCAGGCTAAATTCAATAGTATAGTTGTTCTAATCGGTAATATAACAGTTTCTATATCCTCATATTTAGCAGGAAATATTATTTCATATACAAAATTAGGCTATTCCTTAACCTTCATAATTTCTTCGGTAGTATTTGTTTTACAGGCATTAGTTTATGTTGGATTTAATAAAGTAAAAGAGCACCAAATTTAAGGTGCTCTTTATATCTCCTCTATGGAAACCACACTGTATCCAAATTCATCTATCTTATCAATAATCTCTTTATTGTCCACATTATCCACATCACAAACTGCATATTGTCC
>JAOAAJ010000001.1 GCA_026418935.1 Caloramator sp.
AGTCAATATACTTATCAATTTTTCTCAGTATATGATCCTGAGGAACTAAATTTTCAATATAAACCATTTCCAATTTTTGTTGTTTTGATTTAATTTCATTAATCATTGTACACCTCCAAATTTATTTCTCTCTATGTATAATTCTACATAGATGTTTAAAATCCTTTTTGCTACGCAAAAAAAGCTGTTGACAAAATATGTTTGTCAACAGCCTGAAAGGGGCCGAAAGGCCCCTTATTTAAATAATATAGGTAATGTATGAAAACAATGAACCTATTAACATTCCAGCTGCTACGTCGGTTGGATAGTGGACGCCAAGATAAACTCTTGAGAGTCCCACTAAAAGGGCAAGAGATATAAATATTACTGATAAATGAGGGAAGAAAAATGCTAATGTTGTAAATATTGAAAATGCAGCTGTTGTATGCCCAGATGGAAATGAATAATCCTTAAGTTCAATATTAAAGGATGAAAAATCCTTATTAATCCAGCAGGGTCTTTGTCTTGAAAAGGCTTTTTTTATAAAGTGAACAAATATATGGCTTGTTGAAAGTGATATTAGACAATTCTTACCACATTCCTTTAAATAATCATTTCCTCCGAAAATCATAAGTAGAGGCATTAAAATTGTAAAAACTGGTCCGCCAAGATGGGTTATCATAGGCATTAACTTGTCAAAAAGTTTTCGTTTGTATATTATATTAAAAGCGTATAAAATTCTTATATCGTTTTCAAAGATAAAAGATTTTACTCTTTTCATATTAACCTCCAAATATTTTTATTAATATAATAATATATTTTTGTTATAATGGTGTAAAGTTAATATTAAATAAGATTAAGAAAGGGAGCATAAAATGTTAAATGTTGACAAGTATATAGGGATTAGTGAAAGGGAAGTAGGATTATTAAATCCTATTATTTGGGCATACATTGGAGATGCTGTATATGAGATGTTTGTAAGAAGTCATCTTATTACAAAGGGTATAGTAAAGCCAAACCATATTCATAGAGCCTCTATAATGTATGTTAAGGCTTCAAATCAAGCACAATTTTTAAGAGAAATTGAACCTATCCTTACAGAAGAGGAGCTTGATATAGTAAGAAGAACAAGAAATGCCAAGGTAGGGCATGTACCTAAAAATGCAAATTTGTTTGACTACAAGATGGCTACAGCCTTTGAAGGACTAATAGGGTATCTTTTTCTTACAAAAAAATATGAAAGGCTTGATGAAATTATAGACATTACTTTAAATAAAATTAATTTATAAGGGATGGTGTTTTTATGGAATCAAAATTAAAAGTTCAGCTTTTGGCCTACACTCCTGATGCTGAAAAAATAGTAGCTTCAGCTGCAAAACTTTGTTATAGTGCTGTTGGTGTTGAAGAAATCTCTAAAAAACTTGATGATGAATCAACAGAGAAATTTTTAAATATGTTAATGTCATTAGGTCATGAATCACCTATAGAGCATATAAGCTTTACGTTTGCAATTGAAGGTATATCAAGAGCTTGCAGTCATCAGCTTGTAAGACACAGAATAGCATCATATTCACAGCAAAGCCAAAGATATGTTAGATTAAATCAATTTGAGTATATTATTCCTCCAGCTATTTTAGAGAATAAGGAGGCACTAACTTTATTTCTTGAAGCAATGAAAAAGGACCAAGAATATTATGATAAAATATCGGCTATATTAAAGGAAAATCACAAAAAAAGGTTAATTGAAGAGGGAGAAGATGAAAAAAGTGCAGAAAGAAAGGCGGAAAAGATGGCAATAGAAGATGCACGATATGTATTTCCAAATGCCTGTGAAACCAAAATTGTTGTTACAATGAATGCAAGAACTCTTCTGCATTTCTTTAATCACAGATGTTGCACAAGAGCACAGTGGGAGATAAGGCAAGTAGCTGATGAAATGTTAAAGCAAGTAAAAAAGGTAGCTCCAACAATATTTAAATATGCAGGTCCTTCCTGTGTAAAGGGTGCATGTAAAGAGGGAAACATGAGCTGTGGTAAACAAAAGGAGATTAGGGAAAAATATTTACAAAACATATAAAGGAGAGAAAAAGATATGGATAAAAAGAAGAGAAAGACTGATTTTAAAAATGAAAATGTTGAAAATATAGTTGAGGGCAAAAATCCAGTTATAGAGGCTTTGAAATCAGATACTACTGTTGAAAAGATTTATATTGCAAAGGGTTTGTCACAAGAAGGTCCTATGAAGCTTATAAATGCTTTAGCAAAGGAGAAGGGAATTCCTGTTATAGAGGTTGATAGAAAGAAACTTGACGATATGTCTATAATAAATGTTCATCAAGGGGTTATTGCAGTTGTTTCTCCTTACAAATACTCATCTGTAGATGAAATTTTAGAAAGCGCGAAAGAAAAGGGAGAAGATCCTTTTGTAATTTTGCTTGATGAGATAGAAGACCCACATAATTTAGGTTCTATTATAAGGTCAGCAAATGTATTTGGAGCACACGGGGTTATAATTTTAAAAAGAAGATCTGCACTGGTTACACCAACTGTTATAAAGGCATCTGCTGGAGCTGCAATGCATACAAAGGTTGCAAAGGTTACAAATTTAACACAAACTATAAAGGAATTAAAAGAAAAGGGACTTTGGATAATAGGAACAGATATGGATGGAGAAATAAGCTATAAAACTAATCTTAAGGGACCTGTTGGACTTGTGATTGGAAGTGAAGGAAAGGGGCTTTCAAGGCTTGTTAAGGAAAACTGTGATATAATTGTAAAAATACCAATGATGGGAGAAGTAAATTCTTTGAATGCTTCTGTTGCAGCAGGAGTTGTTATGTATGAAGTTATAAGACAGAGGGGAATATAAGGTGGAATTTAAAAGATATATGTTTGTGGATGGCTACAATGTTATAAATCAGTGGAAAATCTTAAAAAATATTAAAGATGAAAACTTAGATTATGCAAGAGATAAGCTTGTTGATCTATTACAGGAGTATTCTGTAATAAAAAGCACAAACATAATAGTTGTGTTTGATGCACATCTTCAAAAGGGAAACATAGGGAGTATACAAAAGATAGGAAATATTGAGGTAGTTTATACAAAAGAGGGTGAAACTGCTGATTGTTTCATAGAAAGAAATGTTGCAAATTATTCCAAAAAAGGTCAGGTATATGTTGTAACATCTGACTATATAGAACAGAGAATAGCACTTCAGATGGGTGGTATACGAATTACTCCGTTAGAACTTTGGTGGGAGATAGAGACCTTAAAAAAGGATGTTCAGAAAAAGTCGAATGTTAGCTATAAAGATAAAACTATAACACTTGCTGATATTTTAGATGATGAAATTTTGGAAAAACTTGAAAAAATGCGTCGAAAGCGTTGAAAATACTTGATTTGTGGAAGATTTAGCATTATAATTTAATTTAGTTGAGGCCTTTGATTTAGGGGGGATTAAATTGAGTTATAATGTAGCTGCTCAAAATAAAATGTTGAAATATATTGATATGGTGGATGAAGAAATTGTTGAACTTGCGAAAAAGGGGGATACAAAAGCCGAGGAATATTTAATAAATAAATATAAAAACTATGTTAAATCAAAGGCTAAAAGTTATTTTTTAGTTGGAGCTGAAAAGGAAGATTTGTATCAAGAGGGTATGATAGGTTTATATAAAGCAATAAGAGATTTTAAGCCTGAAACTCTTGCATCCTTTAGAGCTTTTGCGGAAATATGCATAACAAGACAAATAATAACAGCAATCAAGACGGCAACAAGACAAAAACATATTCCTTTAAATAGCTACATATCCCTTAATAAACCAGTTTATGACGAAGAATCAGATAGAACTCTTATTGATGTTTTATCTACCATATATGTATCAGACCCAGAGGAGCTTATAATAAGCAAAGAGCAGAGAAAGAAGATTGAAAAGAGAATGAGGGAAGTATTAAGTGACTTAGAACTTGAGGTTTTAAGAAGCTATCTAAATGGGAAAACCTATCAGGAGATTGCCTGTGATTTAGACAGACATGCAAAATCCATTGATAATGCACTTCAAAGAGTAAAAAGAAAAATAGAGAAGCTGTTGACAGAGGATTAATTATAATATTGACATATTTTTTTAAAGAGTGTACAATATAATACTGAAGTGTATTCTGAGCTTTGCCCATGTAGCTCAGTAGGCAGAGCGTCACCTTGGTAAGGTGGAGGTCGTCGGTTCAATCCCGATCATGGGCTCCATTATTTTACATTTATGAAACACCAGGGTAAGTTTTTCTGTCAGACATATCGCCCCATTTAAAAATGGGCGACTAAATAAAGTAGGGTATGAACAATCCGAAGTTACGCCTGTGGAGATTTAGAATCTGTGAAGCAGGAACCCAAATTGGGAAGTTCAATTTTGCTATATTAAAACCATACATAAAGGAGGAGAAGAGAAATGGCAAAGGCACATTTTGAGAGAACCAAGCCACACGTAAACATAGGAACAATAGGACACGTAGACCATGGTAAGACAACACTAACAGCAGCAATAACAACAGTATTAGCTCAATACGGAAG
>JAOAAJ010000021.1 GCA_026418935.1 Caloramator sp.
AGTAACAGAGTTCAATACCTACCTAAATAAAATGAAGGAGGAGTAGCAGAGTTTATTCAATAAAAGAGGAAAACTTCAGCAACAGTACTACACCATAGAACTTGAACTACAAGACAAGAAGTCCAGTAAAGACCTTGAAGAAGAGATTAAAATATATGAGGAAAACTACAAAAACTATCTAAAAAAGGTAAGAAATTTAATAAAATTAGAGGAATTAATTGATGATACATTAGATGAAATAAATAATAATACCTTTACTCCTATTGTAAAGAGTTTCAATGATTATTTAGGTTATATAACAAACAATAAGTATGAAGTTAAGGATTTTACAGAATCTATGGAATTTGAAATAGGAAACGATACAGCAAACATTACAGTAGAATTATTATCAACAGGAACCTATGATACAGTTGCCCTTGCACTTAAGTTTGCACTTATTGACAATATGTTTGATAAGGAGACTTTTATAGTTTTAGATGACTGCTTAGTAGATTTAGATGAAGAGAGAAAGCAAAAGGCAGTAGAGCTTATAAAGGAGTTTTCAAAAAAGCACCAGGTTATCTTTACAACCTGTAGTAGGGACACAGCAGAACTTCTTGGGGGAAATATGATTGAGATGTAGAAGTTAAAATAGTTTATGCCTAATAGTAAATAATAATTATGAGAAAAAAAAACCTCTAAGTAAAAGGATATTGCTTAGAGGTTTTTTATTTGTATTAGTTATATTATAATAAATATTTATTCTATTATTAAACATTTACCACATTAATGCGGAAATACAAATATAGGCTACAAGTATTGAAAAAACTATATTTTTAGAAATATAATATAATTAAGAAATATAAATAAAATAAAACAAATTGAGTAAATATTACCGTATTCACTGTGGTAAAAAGGGGATAAATATGAGCCAAGATAGAGTTGATAAAATTGTAGAAATATTATTAGAAACAAATCAGTCATATATAACAATAGATGAAATAGCTGAAAAATTAAATGTTTCAAATAAAACAGTTAGAAATGATTTGAAGGTTGTTGAAAAAGTATTATTTGATGAAGGAGTTTATGTTGAAAAAAAACCAAGGTATGGTATAAGAATTAAAGTTGATGAAGAAAAACGTGTAGAACTACTACAAAATTATAAATTTAAAAGTAACTTTATAGAACCGTATAGCCCACAGTTTAGAAGAGATTATATTTTAAAAAGGCTATTAATGAAAAAATCAAATATAACAATAGCAGAACTTGCACAGGAACTATATGTTAGTAAAGTTACAATTCATAAGGATATTGGCTTTGTGCAAAAATGGTTAAAGGAATTTAATCTTAAACTAATTAAAAAAACAAATTATGGTATACAAATAGTTGGAGATGAAGAAAATTTTAGAAATGCAATAGCTCATTTGATTGTTAGTGAAAAAGATAAAGAAGAACTGGAAGAAATATTATTCAATAATATTACAACAAGGCTTGATTTTAAAACGATAGAGCGTTTAAAAGAATTGGTAGACTTAGATTATAAATTGTTAGAAAAGATAGTTGAAAATGCAGAAGAAAAAATGGGAGCCAGATTTACAGATGATGCTTTTATAAGTCTCATAATTCACATTGCAATATCTATTAAGAGGTTAAAAGAAGGCAATGACATAAGTATACCACAAGATGTTGTTTTTGAAATTAAAGAAAAGGAAGAGTTTAAAGTTGCTTTAGAAGTTACTAAAAATATAGAAAAGGCATTTGGTGTGAAATTTCCAAAATCTGAAGTTATCTATATATTACTTCATATACTTGGAGCAAAAATGCAGCAAAATAAAAAAGATGATGTGCTAAATTTAGTTAACAATATAAAAGAAGATGATTTATCTATTGATATGGCAAAGGAAATAATTGATATTGCACAGAGGTCGTTAGGTACATATTTAGAAAAAGATGAACAATTATTAAAGGGACTTATACTACATTTAAGACCAACAATAAACAGATTAAAATATGGGTTAGCATTAAGAAATCCAGTTTTAAATGAAATTAAAGAAAACTATTCAGAGTTTTTTGGTGTAGCTTGGATGGCAAGTACTGTATTTAATAAATATTTAGGCGTAAAGATTCCAGAAGAAGAAATAGGATATATAGCTTTGCATATAGGTGCAGCTGTTGAAAGAAATATAAAACCTTTTAAAGTACTTGTTGTTTGTTCAAGTGGAATAGGAACATCACAACTCTTGGCTGCAAGAATACAAAAAAGCTTTAGAGAGATTGATATAATAGATACAATATCATATTTAGAGCTTGAAAAGATTAAGTTAGATGAAATTGATTTTATAATTTCTACAATACCAATATCCAATACAAAGCCAGTGCTTCAAGTAAAACCAATTCTTACACAAAATGATATTAAAAAAATAGAGTATTACATCAATTATATGAAAAATAGAAAAGACAACAAGGCTTTTTTAGAAAAACTTATTGATGAAGATTTAATATTTTTAGATTGTAACTTTGAAAAACAAAACGAAGTGCTAAAGTTTTTATCAAATGAACTTACAAAGAGAGACTATGTAGATAAAGAATATTATAAAAAATTAATTGAGAGAGAAAAAATGACATATACATCGATTGGTAATGGTGTGGCTATACCACATGCAAATCCTGAGTTGGTAAAAAAATCAAAAATCTCGTTACTAACTCTAAAGGAGCCAATAATATGGGGCAATGAGTATGTTGATGTAGTATTAATGATAAGTATAGCTCAAAATGATTTAAAAGAAGGAAAATTTATATTTAAAAATCTTTATAATGCTATAGAAGAAAGAAGTTTTATTGAAAAAATTAAAACAGCAAAGAATATTTTAGAAGCTAAACAAATAATAGGGGGAGTCTTAAATGGTGATTGATGAAAACTTAATAGTTTTAAATTTAAAATCTAACAGAAAGGAGGAGGTAATTAGAGAATTAGCAGAATTAGCATTTAATCAAGGTAAAGTTACATCCGTTAATGATTATGTAAAAACTGTATTAGAAAGGGAAAAGTTGTTTACAACAGGAGTTGGAAATGGTATAGCAATACCTCACGGAAAAACAGACGCTGTAAAAGAATCTATGATGGTATTTGCAAAGCTGGAACAACAGATTGAATGGGAATCATTAGATGGTAAACCGGTTGATTTAGTATTTTTATTAGGTGTTCCAGAAAAAGATGCAAATGATTTGCACCTACAAATTTTGTCGCGAATTTCAAGAAAACTAATAGATGATACTTTTGTGGACAAGCTTAGAAAATCCCAAACAAAAGATGAAGTAATAGGTATTTTAAATTCAATTTAAATAAAAGAACTTATTAGTTCTAATAAATATTAATTAATGAGGGGGATTAATATGAAAGAAGAATTAAAGAAAATTAGAGAGTACTTGATGACTGGTGTGTCCTATATGATACCAATAGTAGTTATAGGTGGTGTGTTTATAGCATTTTCAATTGCACTAAGTGGTGTTAAAGCAGGAGAAGGTGCTGTAGTTACTAATCCTATGTTAAAGAGTATGATGGATATTGGAGCAGCAGCTTTTACAATGATGGTTCCAGTTCTTGCAGCGTTTATAGCATTTGGTATTGCAGATAGGCCAGGTATTGCTCCAGGACTTGTAGGTGGAGTACTTGCAAGCAACATTAAGGCAGGTTTTTTAGGAGGAATTGTTGCTGGATTTATAGCTGGATATACTGCAAGATGGATAAAGGGATGGAAGGTGCATAGAAACTTAAGACCTATTATGCCAATTTTCGTTATACCTCTACTTACTTCACTAATAGTTGGTTTCTTAATGATTTATGTTATAGGTTCTCCAATAAGTAGTTTAATGACAAGCTTAACAAACACACTAAAGTCAATGAGTACTGGAAATTCAGTTGTATTAGCACTTATAATGGGTGCAATGATAGCATTCGATATGGGTGGACCAGTAAACAAGGTAGCATTTATGTTTGCAGCAGCAATGATAGGTGAAGGTATTGCAACAATAATGGGACCAGTTGCTGTGGCTATATGTATACCACCACTTGGAATGGGAGTTGCAACACTATTAAATAAGAAGAAATATACTAAGGCTGAACAAGAAGCAGGTATTGGTGCAATTGCTATGGGATTAATAGGTATAACAGAAGGAGCAATTCCTTTTGCAGCAGCAGACCCACTAAGGGTAATCCCTTCTATAATGACTGGTTCAGCAGTAGGTGCAGCAATTGCTGCTATAGGTAAAGTTGGAGACCATGCACCACACGGAGGACCAATAGTTCTTCCAGTTGTAGATAATAGATTGATGTTTATAATAGCTGTTATTGTAGGTGTTATTGTAACAGCACTTATGGTAAACGCATTAAAGAAGAATGTTGAAGTTGCTGAAGATGAAGTTTTATAATATAAAGAGGTGAGACAAATGAAGATAGTAGCTGTAACAGCTTGCCCAACAGGAATAGCACACACTTATATGGCTGCAGAGGCATTAGAAAGAGCAGCAAAAAGCTTAGGATATAGTATCAAAGTTGAAACACAAGGTTCTATAGGTATTGAAAATAAAATATCTCAAAAGGAAGTAAATGAGGCAGATTTAGTTATATTTGCAGCTGATGTTGCAGTTAAAGAGGAAAGTAGATTTAAAGATAAAACTATATACAGAGTTGAGGCGCAAAAAGTTATAAAGAATGCAAAGGCTGTAATAGAAGAAGCAGTTAATTTATTAAATAATAAGTAATAGAGTAAATTAATATAATAAATCACTTAAGTGATATAGTCGCTTAAGTGATTTATCTTTATATAATAAATAAAAATGTATTACTTAAATAATAAAAGATTATTTATTATGGTATTTTAATTTAACAGATTATTATTGATTAAAACTTTTTTGAAAATAGTTAAAGTAATTTAAAATTGCAATAAAAGATAAAGTAGAGATTAATATTGAGTATATTCATTATTCACTTTTCAGATGTCATAATAGTATAATTGAATTGTATCAATTAAGAAAATGTATTTGATAATAAAATTTAATATACCAATAAATGGTTCAATTCACCCTTCACCTGGGTGGCACTTTAAGGAGGGATAATATGTGTGGAAGGGTTGTTCTTGAGAGTGATCTACAGGATATTTTAAAAAGGTATATGATTGAGCAATATAAAAGGTTTGAGTATAAAAAAGGTGAAGGATTTCCAGGAGATAATCTTCCTGTTATAATAAAGGAAGATAAAAAAGTGTTAGATGTGTTTTTATGGGGATTTTTACTTGAAAATAAGAGGGTTATAAATGCAAGAAGCGAAACTATATTAGATAAGCCACTTTTTAAAAATGCTTTTTTTACAGGAAGATGTATAGTCCCTATAAATGGCTTTTTTGAATGGAAAAATGAAGATAATAAAAAGGTTAAATATAGAATAACTATGAAGGATGAAAACATTTTTTCACTTGCAGGAATTTATAAGGACTTTAAAGATAAGGATGGAAGTATAAAAAGGTGTGTAACAATATTGACAACAGAACCAAATGATGATATGAAGGTTATCCATAATAGAATGCCTGTTATAATAGATAGAAGAGATGAAGAATTATATCTATACGAGGGGTTTGATAAAAGTATTTTAGAGTTATTAAAACCCTTTGAGAAGGGGAGGTTGGTTATAAAAAGAGAAGATAGGGTAAGGTATGAGAATGTTAGTTTCTTTTAGATTAAGGAGGGGGATGAGGTGCGTAATTTAAAAGATAAGATACTTGGAGGATTAGATGGCAATGCCTATTACAGCATAATAATGGAGCCACTTTGGGCTGTTTTTGGTGGAATGATATTTTTCTATCAGCCACTTTATATGAAACATTTAAATGTAACAGAAGTACAGATGGGATTTTTAAACTCACTTGCGGCTGCACTTGCAGTATTTACGTCCTTTATAGCTGGACCAATAACAGATAGATTTGGTAGAAAACGAACAACCCTAATATTTGATATTATCTGTTGGAGTATGACTATGTTTGTTTGGGCAATTTCCCAAAACTATTGGTATTTCTTACTTGCTGTAATTTTAAATTCCTTCAATAAAATTTCCTATATTTCTTGGACTTGCTTATCCATAGAGGATACACCAGAGGACAAAAGAGTATACTTTTTCAGCCTCATTATGATAATAAATTTAGCATCTGGTATTTTTGCACCACTTGCAGGTGTTTTGGTAGAAAAGATAGGTGTTGTAGATGCTATGAGAATTATATATGGATTAGGTTTTATTAGTATGACGGCAATGTTTTTTATCAGAAATAAGCTTGTTAAGGAAACAGAAATAGGAAAGAGGATGATGAAGGAACACAGCGAGTTTTCTGTTAAGGACAAAATAAGGGATTATAAAGAGGCAATAGTGTATTTTTA
>JAOAAJ010000096.1 GCA_026418935.1 Caloramator sp.
ATTCATAGCAGCCTTCATACCTGAAGTACCTGAAGCTTCTTGTGGTCTTCTTGGGTTATTTAGCCATATATCGCATCCTCTTGTTAACATTGCACCTATTTCCATATCGTAGTTTTCTAAGAATACAACGCTGTTTGGATACTTCTTAGCGTACTTAACTATATCAGCTATTATACCCTTTCCAGTATAGTCATTTGGATGTGCCTTACCAGCAAATATTATTTGTATCTTTCCACTTTCTAAGTATGGAGCTATTAGTGTTTCATCAGTGAATATTAGGTTGCTTCTCTTATATGGAGCAGCTCTTCTTGAGAAACCGATTAATAGCTTATCTGCATCAAGCTTAACACCTGTTCTCTTTTCAACAAATGCAATAAGTTCCTTCTTAATTTCTTGATGAACCTTAAGTAGGTCTTCACCTTCCTCATATGCCTTTCTAATTCTTGCATCTTGCCATGTACCATTGTGTACACCGTTTGTAATACCGAGAATTTCTGGTCTTCCTTCAACAAATGACCACATTTCATTAGCTGTCTCCTTGTGAAGTTGAGCAACACCATTTGCTATTCTTGACATTCTTAGTGCTGCAACTGTCATATTGAATGGGTCTCCACCAAGCTTTTTCATTTGCCAATAATCTAAGTGTAGGTATGCTCCCATATATTCAAGTAACCTATGTGGATGAACTTCGTTACCTGCTGGAACAGGAGTATGAGTTGTGAAAACTATTTCTTCTCTTGTTGCTTCTAATGCTTCATTGAAGCTCATGCCTTCTTCCATCTTTTCTCTTATAAGCTCAAGTCCTGCAAATACTGGGTGGTTGTCATTGAAGTGATATACATCAACATCTATTCCAAGCTCTCTTAGTGCTCTTACTCCACCAACACCAAGTATTATTTCTTGAGCAACTCTTTCTTCTGCAAACCATCCATAAAGTTGTGCAGTAAGTAGTCTATCTGAGTTTTCATCTAAATCTGCATCAAGTAAGTATAGTGGAATGTTTCCGAACTTTTCACACTTCCAAACCTTTAACCATACCTTTCTATCTCTTATTTCAACTGGAACCTTAACACCTGTATCTTCTAAGAAGTCATATTCATAAACACGATAAGTGTCAACAGTCTTTCCGTCTTCTCCTATGTATTGATCAACATAACCTTGTTTCCACTTAATACCTATAGCAACCATAGGAACCTCTAAGTCCTTTGCTGCCTTTATAATATCTCCTGCTAAAATTCCAAGTCCACCTGAGTAGATTTTAAAGTTTGTATCAAGACCGTATTCCATACAGAAATATGCTGCAGTTGGTAACTTCTTGCTCATTTCATATCCTCCTTAAACGTTTAATTAATCTTACAATGGTTATTATACAATATACTTTTAAAAAATGCAATCGATTGCATACAAAAAATTTTAAAATACAAGAAATTTATACAAGGTATATAAAATTCATTCCACAATTCTTTCAAAAACAGTATAAACATTTAATCTATTTCCTCTTGCAAAACCTATAAGTGTTATATTGCACATTTTAGCCAAATCAACTGCAAGAGATGTTGGTGCAGAATGTGAGACGATCAATGGAAGATTAATTCTTGAAGCCTTAACTACCATATCTGATGATATTCTACCTGATGTGATTATGTACTTATTATTAAAGTCAAGGCCCTTCTCAAGCCCATAGCCTATAACCTTATCAACTGCATTATGCCTTCCTATATCATCCATCCTAACTACTATATCCTTTTCACATAAGGCAGCGCTATGCACTCCTCCTGTTTGCAAAAACAAATTACTCTCTTTATTGAACTTGTTAACGTTATTTAGTATATCTCCTACTAAAAATTTTGAATTGCTCACTACTTTTTTCAAATTTTCCCTCTGCATTAAACCAATATGGACACTTCCCCTACCGCAACCTGAAGTTAGTGCACTCTCTTTTCTTTTTATTTCTTTATTTTTATCCATAAGTGTTATATACACACCTTCATCTAATACGCTTATATTATCTATTTCAACAAACGCCTCTATTACTCCATCAGTCTTTATAAATCCAATAGATAGCTCCTTTAGATTTTGAGGTAGACACATAAGTGTAGCATAATAATAGTTATTTATATAAATATTTGCAGGCCTCTCTACAATTACACTATCATCCTTTTTAAATTTTTGTCCATACTTAAACACACATATCTTTTTATAGCTTACCACATCCATTAAAATATTCCCCCGTTTTTTAGTTTTTCTAAATCCTCTTTATAGTTTAAATTTGTAAACATATCTACATTACCTGTAAACCTTTCAATCTCTTCATCGGATGTATATAAAGCTCTTAAGTCCTTAACTACATCCATTATCTTAAAACTTCCCCTATCAATTGCTTCCCTTAGCCTTTCCTTTATATCTATAGAGTAAAAGGAATATAGCGGTTCAAAATAACCTCCCTTTTTTGTTATTAAACATTCTGCCTCCTTTTTTTCTAAAACACCTATCAAATACTTAACATAGCCTAAATTTATAAAGGGCATATCACATCCAACAACAAATACATATTGTGATTTAGAATTTAAAAGAGCTGTATAAATTGCACCAATTGGGCCACAATCCTTTACAACATCCTCTACAACTCTATATTTTGTATTAAATTTAGTTTTATCATTTGTAATAAAAACAATATCATCAAATACTGTATTTAGTCTTTCTGCGGTATACTCAATTAGCAATTTATTATTAATTATTATTTTACTTTTATCAAACCCCACCCTTGAACTTTTACCGCCACACAATATTGCTGCTGTTGAAACCTTTTTCAAAAAATCACCCCTTAACCAAAGTGCCATGAAAAACACAACTGTGTTTCATGGCACTTATATTTACATATTTAAACTTTTACTAACTTCCATTTTTGCTGGTATTCTCTTTAGTGCTAAATAATACATAAGAGCAATACATACTGCCCCACCAACAATATTACCTAAAGTTGCAGGAATTAAATTACTAATCATTGATGCAACTGAAATATGGGATAATTTTTCTGGTGTAAAATGCCCAATTTCAGCATAGGCTGGATTTGTCTTTGCAAAAAGTCCTATTGAAAAATAATACATATTCGCAACACAGTGTTCATATCCCGCAACAACAAAGGCCATAATTGGGAACCATACCGCAAAAATCTTATGTATTACATCCTTTGCACCATATGACATCCAAACTGCTATACATACTAATATATTACATAGTATACCACTTACAAAAGCTCTATAGAAGGGTAAACTTCCCTTATAGGCTGCAACCTTTAATGCATATGCCCCAAGCTTTCCTCCATTTACATCAAGTCCACCTGATGCAAAAATTAAATAAGCAATTAAAACTGAACCTATTAGATTTGCAAAATAAACAAAAAACCAGTTTTTGAACATCTTTTTAAGTTGTACTTTTCCATCAACTACTCCAATTAAAATCATAGTATTGCTTGTAAAAAGTTCTCCTCCACCAAGTAATATCATCATAAGTCCAACAGGGAAAACCGCACCAGCCACAAACTTTGATAAACCAAAGTTTTCTATAGAATGACTGGCAACTGCAGCAGAATAGCCACCAAGTGCAATAAATGCACCACCTATTATTCCTAAAATAATCATTTGTAATGCTTGAAGCTTTGATTTTTTAACACCAGCAGCAATCGTTTCATCAACAATTTCATTTGGTATTAACATTCTTTTTTCCATACAGCATCTCCTTTCAATTGATAAAATTATAACAAGGGAGAGAACCTCCCTTATTATAACCTATTTATTCTCACAGTGCAAACCTTTAATTCAGGTTCTTTAGTAACTTCATCTAATGCTGTATTGGTTAATGTGTTTGTCTCCTTGAAGTGGAAGGGCATAAACACCACATCCTCATCAATCTTCTCTGTAACCTTAGCCCTAACCCTTACACTTCCTCTCCTTGATGAAACTTCAACTATTTCTCCATCCTTAATTCCAATCTTTGAGGCATTCATTGGGTTTATCTCTACAAATGGCTCACCAACAATATTCATCAGTCCTTCATTCTTTCCTGTCATTGTCATAGTATGATAGTGATATAATACTCTACCTGTTGTTAAAATCAATGGATATTCAGCATCTGGTACTTCTGCTGCTTCCTTATAATGGGCTGGTTTAAATAATCCCTTACCCCTTGTAAATTTCTCTATGTGAAGAATTGGAGTTCCGTTATGATTTTTATCAAGAACTGGCCATTGTAATCCCCTCTCCTCTATTCTTTCATAATCTATACCTCTATATTGTGGAGTAAGTGATGCAATCTCCTCCATTACATCTTCTGCAGTATTTAAACTGCACTCGTATCCAAATCTTATCATTAACTCCTTTATTATCTTCCAATCCTCTCTTGCTTTGCCTACATTCTTAATTGCCCTTCTTACCCTCTGAACTCTTCTTTCAGAATTTGTAAAGGTACCATCCTTTTCTGCAAAACTTGTAGCAGGTAGAACAACATCAGCAATCTTTGCAGTATCAGTTAAGAATATATCCTGAACAACAAGGAATTTTAGAGACTTTAATGCCTCCTCCACATGCTTTATGTTTGGGTCTGAAACCATTGGATTTTCTCCCATAATGTAAAGGGCCTTAACTTCCCCATCGTGTGCTGCTTTAAACACCTCTGGAATTGTTAATCCTATCCTATCTGAGAGCTCAACTCCCCAAGCCTTTTCAAACTTTTCAACATTTTCCTTAACAAACACCTTTTGATAACCTGGGAATACGTCTGGAAGACATCCCATATCACAGGCACCCTGAACATTGTTTTGACCACGAAGTGGATTTACACCACATCCTTCTTTTCCTATCTTACCACATAGCATTGCAAGGTTTGCAACTGAATAAACATGTTCTACTCCGGATGAATGTTGAGTTACTCCCATTGAATAAACAATGCTTGATTTCTCACTCTTTGCATAAAGCCTTGCAGCTTCTCTAATTAGCTCTTTTTTAACTCCTGTTATCTTCTCTACCTTCTCTGGAGAATACTCCTTCACTAACTTAGCAAGTTCCTCATAATTTTCACATTTTTCCTCAATAAACCTTTTATCTTGGAGTCCCTCTTCAATTATTACATTCATCATTGCATTAAGTAGTGCAACATTAGTTCCTGGCTTTAGTTGCATAAATACATTAGCACCCTTTGTTAGCTCTATTTCCCTTGGGTCTGCAACAATTATCTTTGCACCCTTTAACTTTGCCCTCTTTATATAGGTTGCAGTAACAGGGTGTGTCTCTGTCGTATTTGAACCTATTATGAATATACAATCTGCCCCTTCAAGCTCCCCAATGCTGTTTGTCATTGCACCACTTCCAAAGGTTGTGGCAAGACCAGAAACTGTTGTTGCATGGCAAAGCCTTGCACAGTGGTCTACATTGTTTGTTCCTATAACAGCCCTCATAAACTTTTGGAACATATAATTATCTTCATTTGTACATCTTGCTGAAGCAAATCCTGCTATGCTGTCTGAACCATACTTTTCCTTTATTTCCTTAAGCCTTTGTACTACATAACTTAGAGCTTCATCCCATTCAACTTCAACAAATTCACCGTTTTTCTTAATGAGTGGTTTCTTTAATCTATCTCTATGGTTTATAAAGTTGTAGGCAAATCTTCCCTTCACACACATAAGGCCTTTATTAGGCTCTGAAAAACAAGGTTCAACTCCAACAACCTTGTCATCCTTTACAAGTAGGTACATCTGGCACCCTACTCCACAGTAGGAGCAGGTTGTTCTAACCTTTTTGACCTCCCATGCTCTATCCTTACC
This sequence comes from Caloramator sp., assembly GCA_026418935.1. GTDB lineage: Bacteria > Bacillota > Clostridia > Clostridiales > Caloramatoraceae > Thermobrachium. The sequence continues at coordinate 5,822 of JAOAAJ010000096.1, forward strand.
CCTCTTTTTAACAGTTAGAGCACAAACAGGACATGCCGCAACACAATTACCACATGACACACAATCTGACTCATAGAGCCTTCTATCAAAGGGAACTGCTATATCTGTCTCTTATACACATCT
>JAOAAJ010000004.1 GCA_026418935.1 Caloramator sp.
TATCTCTTTCCTATACCTCGCATCATAAACTCAATAGTTTCCTCAATAATATCATTTGCATTCTTGTCCTTATGTATTAGGCTGTAAACAACGGTTGATGCCATAACTCCAAAAAAGTTGTAAACCTTAACCTTTAAATCCGTTCCATCTATCAATCCTGCATCTGCTGCCTCTTGTAGATATACTTCTATTAGATTAAAATACCTATTTAATATCTCTCTCAATTGACTTTGTCTATCTTCATCTCCCCACATTTGACTTAATATTGTTTTAAAAAACTCTATATATTTTATTACTAAATCCAACTGAACCTTACATACCATTCTTAACTTTTCAATAGGATTTTCTAAGTGTTTAGTCTTATCTATTATTTCTTCCTCCATCATCTTAAGACCTTCATCTATTATAAACTTAAAAATATCTTCCTTGCTTTTAAAGTGATAATAAAGAGTTCCTTTGGCAACACCTGCTGTTTCTGCTATCTCATCCATTGTAGATTTATGATAACCCTTTTGAGAAAATGCCTTTATTGCTGCCTCAAAAATTATCTTCTTTGTTTTGTTCATATTATCACCTCTTCCTAAGTAGTACAAGATAATTATTACATATTTTTCGCATTTAGACAAGATAGTCTAAAATTTTTTATTATTCTAATTGTTATTTATTTAATCCCACCTAAATATATTTTATTAGATATCATTTTGGGGGCGTTAAATTGATTTTATTTATATTTAAAATAATAATATTTATAACATTAAATATTAATTATATTTATAAAAATTATCTAAGCATTATGGAGGGGTTTATGCTAAGTAATCAAAAATACTCCATAAACTATAATTACAATTATGATTTTAAAGAAGATGAATTTAACATAAATATCAATTATGTAAAACTATATAATAGAAAAATAGCCTCTATCACTCCCCCATTAATAACTAACAATAAATATAAACATAAAAAAGACTCTAAAGTAATATATTTAACCTTTGATGACGGTCCAAGTAAATTAACCCTTGATGTTCTCAAAGTTTTAGATGAACAAAGCGTTAAGGCAACTTTTTTTGTTGTTGGAAATAAAGTCAAGCAATATCCAGAAATAATTAGAGAAATTCACACAAAAGGACATTTATTAGCACTACATTCATATACCCACGACTATAATAAAATATATAGTAACTATGAGAATTTCATTGATGAAATGGAATATACACAAAATCTAATTTATAATATTACAAAATATAAATCATACATAATTCGTTTCCCTGGAGGAAGCTATAAAAGACTCAATGCAGAATTTTATAGTATATTAAAGCAGAAAAATTATAAAATATATGATTGGAACATCTCCTGTGGAGATGGGACAGGTTTAAATAAAGATGCTGAAATCATATATAAAAATGCAGTATCATACGGTAAACATTTAAATATAATACTCCTTATGCATTGTAGACAGACTGACAGTTCAACACTAACTGCCCTTCCTAAAATTATAGAGTTTTATAAAAACGAAGGATTTAAATTTGAAACTCTTGATAAATGCGAACAAGATTATATTTTTCCATTTAAGTAGGTTTTATAACCTACTTTTTTTGTAACCAAAATTGGTTTTAATACATAGATTATTATTAGAAATACATTAATTCGACAAGGAAGAGGGTGAATATATGGATATATCAAATTTATTATCTTGCTGTCCAACAGGTCAATCACCAACAACTAACACTTGGGCATGGTTTTTAATACTTTTAATAATATTAGGGTATGGAAATCAGGGATATGGATGCTGCTCTTGTAGAAAATGCAGAAGGAAAAATCGTTGCTGTAATGACTTCTTTGGAGGAGATTCCCTATTTGCTCTACTAATTTTAGCATTAATATTCCTGCTTTCCAAATCCCCATGCACCACTACCACAACAACTTGTTAATATCCTATAGGTAAAGGGGGGTTTGCTATGGCAAAGAAATGTTGTGGTCTCAACAATATGTGCAGCTTAATAATCCTACTTCTCATCCTATTACAATTTGGCAGAAGAGGTCCAGGTTGCCACAATGACGGTCCAGTAGATTGCATAGGAGGAAATACTACAATTGACAACAGCGTTCTATTTGTAATTGTACTCTACTATCTAATTTGCTGCGGCTGCGGCAAGAAGTAATTAGATGCTGCTAATATTAGAAGCATGTGGGGATGGGCATCCATCCCCATACATAGAAATATAAGGAAGTGATTAGATGGGCCACCACAAAAAGCATCATAAACATAAAAGCCACGGTGAAGAATTAAATAATCAACTTGATTTAAACAATGTTGATATGTCTCAAATTCAAAACATAATGCAAAACATTGATATGAACCAATTAAGTGCTATGCTATCTAATTTAAACTTTAAGCAGGGACAAAACAGTATTAACTTACCTCAAAACAATCTAAATTATTCACAAAACAATGTAATTGCAGTTTTATCCGCACTAAAGCCATTTTTACCCGAGCATAGAAGTATGATAATAGATAGAATAATTGAAAGTCTATCAAACATACCATTTTAATTTGAATTTGTAAAAAGCCTTAAACATTGCTTGTTTAAGGCTTTTTATACATTAAAATATCAATCCAATTCCTACATTATCCAATAACTTTAATGTTACAAGTACTATAGAAGATGTAAAATTTGTTATAAAATGATTTAGAACTGCTGCTCTATATCCATATTTTTCATAGAATATACAATTAACTACCCCAAGTGAAAATGTTGCTATTGAACTTACTATATTGAAATGCAATAGCATAAATAATGCACTTGAAACAACTACCCCTATTGTTTTACCATATTTCTTACTTAAGTTTTTATAAAAAATGTGCCTAAAAATATATTCTTCAACATAAGGTGCAAATAAATTTATAACAAACAATAAAAATATAAGATTTACCCAATTAGAATTTTGAAGCATATCAATAATTTCCTGTTGCTTTGGTTGTATTCCTATATTAGTTAAAAATATCGCAAAAATTGCTGTAATCAGCATAGTAATAAATTTTAAGGCAAAACTAAATAAAACAATTTCAAACTTTTTATATCCTAAAGGCTTTATAAGCTTATTATCCTCTTTATTTCCTCTTTTTTTCTCCCACTGTAATATTAAAAAAACTAATATAAAGGGTAATAAGTTTTGTGTAAATAGAGACAATATAATATAAAATATAAAGATTATCACTACATATTTCTTCTTTAATTTTTTTAATACCTTTTTTCTAAAGACTACCCAAGGAGTTAATATTATTACAAAGAAAATTATTAATTGCTTTATTATTTGTATAAAACTATTCATTATTTTATCCCCCAAAACAGCTATAAAATTACTAAAATTATCTTCTTAAAAGGTGCTATAGATTAGTCTATAGCACCTTTTATTTTATTCAACTATATCACATTCAGTCTTTATTATATCCCACAGTTCCTCTTTACCTCTTTTAGTTTCTGAAGAAAATAGTATAAGCCTTTCTTCCTCTGTTAATTTAAGAGACTTCTTTATAACTGGCACCTGCTTTACCAATTGGTTATTACTTAATTTATCGGCCTTTGTAGCTACAACTACCACTTTTTTACCTGTTTGCCTCATCCATTCAAGCATTAATTTATCATCCTGTGTAGGCTCGTGTCTAATGTCAACAAGAAGAATAACCAATCTCAATTCTTCTCTTCCATTAAGATAGCCCTCAATCATAGCCCCCCATTTTTTCTTTTCTTCTTTAGAAACCTGTGCATATCCATAACCTGGTAGGTCAACTAAGAATAATGCATCGTTTATATTATAAAAGTTAATTGTCCTCGTCTTACCAGGCTTACTACTGGTTCTGGCCAATGCTTTTCTGTTTACAAGTGCATTAATAAGCGATGACTTACCAACATTTGATCTTCCTGCAAAGGCTATTTCTGGGTATCCTTTATCTGGATACTGAGACTTCAATGCTGCGACGCATTCAATCTCTGCTTTTCTTATAATCATAAATTACCTCCTTAGTGCAATATCCAGCACTTCTTCTACTCTTTCAACAAATTTAAATTCTATTTTCCTCTTTATATTTTCAGGTATCTTTTCTATATCCTTTTTATTATCCATAGGTAGAATAACTGTCCTTATCCCAGCTCTATAGGCCGCAAGTGCCTTTTCCTTTACGCCTCCTATTGGCAGAACACGCCCTGTTAGCGTGATTTCTCCTGTCATTGCAACATCGCTTCTAACTGGTATCTTAGATAGAGCAGATACCATTGCTGTTATCATAGTAACACCTGCCGATGGTCCATCCTTAGGAACAGCACCCTCTGGTACATGTATATGTACATCTACATTTTTATAAAAATCTTCATCTATGTTAAATTCCTTAGCGTGTGCCCTAACAAAGCTATATCCAGCTCTTGCTGATTCCTTCATAACATCTCCAAGTTTACCTGTAAGTTCAAGCTTACCAGTACCAGCCATAGGAATTACTTCAACTGGGAGCGTATCCCCACCATATGCTGTCCAAGCTAATCCCATAACAACACCTATTTGGTCCTTCTTATTCATTTCTTCATATTTATATCTTGGAGCTCCAAGATACTTTGTTAAATTTTGCTGTGTTATTTTTATCTTCTTTTCTCCATTTTCTAAAATTTCAATAGCTGCTCTTCTGCATATTGTACCTATTTTTCTCTCAAGATTTCTAACTCCTGATTCTCTTGTATATAAATTAATAACATCCTTTATTGCTTTATCACTAAAACTTATAATATCATCTTTTATTCCATTTTCTTTTACTTGTCTTGGAATTAAATAGTCCTTACAAATATGTAGTTTCTCTTCGTCTGTATATCCTGATATTTCAATTACTTCCATTCTATCAAGTAATGGTCTTGGTATTGTATCTAAAGTATTTGCTGTAGTTATAAAAAGAACCTTTGATAAATCAAATGGAAGTTCTATGTAATGGTCTCTAAAGCTATGATTTTGTTCAGCATCTAAAACCTCAAGCAATGCATCTGCTGGGTCTCCCTTAAAATCAGAACTCATCTTATCTATCTCATCAAGTAAAAATACAGGATTCTTTGAGCCCACCTGCTTCATACCATTTATTATTCTTCCAGGCATTGCTCCAATATAGGTTCTTCTATGACCTCTAATTTCAGCTTCGTCCCTTACACCACCTAAGGACATTCTAACAAACTTTCTTCCAAGTGAGTTTGCAATTGACCTTGCAATAGATGTTTTACCTACTCCAGGAGGCCCAACTAAACATAATATAGGTCCCTTCATACTTTTATTTAATCTTGTTACAGCAAGATATTCAAGTATTCTCTTTTTTACATCTTCAAGTCCAAAATGTTCCTTCTCCAATACTTCCCTAACCTTCTTAATATCTTCTACATCCTTTGTTTCTTTGCTCCAAGGAAGGTTTACAACCCAATCTAAATATGTTCTTATTACACCAGTTTCAGGTGATTGTGAACCTAATTTCTCCATTCTTGATAGTTCGTATAGTGCCTTTTCTTTTGCTTCCTTTGGCATTTTTGCCTTATCTATCTTCTTCTTATAATCCTCTATCTCTGCTTGTATACCATCTCTATCTCCTAATTCCTCTTGAATTACCTTTAGCTGTTCCCTTAGGTAATATTCCTTTTGCATTTTATCTATTTTTTTCTTAACCTTTGCACTTATCTTTCTTTCAATTTTTAATATTTCTATTTCCCTTGCTAAAATTTCAAGAAGCTTTGTTAACCTCTCCTTTGGTTCTATTGCCTCTAAAAGTTCTTGCCTATTTTCTTGTTTAATAATTAGGTATGATGTTATAACATCTGAAAGTTTACTTGCATCATCAATATCAATTACTGTCTCTATAACATCTTCAGGGATTGTTGGATTTAACGATATGTACTCTTCAAACTCTTCTATAACCTGTCTCATAAGAGCTTCTATTTCAACGCTTAAGTTTACCTTCTTTTCTTCAAATATAATTGCCTTTGCCTCGAAATAAGGTTCTGTTTGAGTAAATTCTAAAACTTCTGCTCTATTTATACCTTCAACAAGAACTCTAATATTATCTCCAGGTAGTTTTAATATTTGCTTAATTTTTGATATTGTACCTATTTTGTATATATCATCAAAGTTTGGATCCTCAACCTTTAAATCCTTCTGTGTAACAAGTAAAATTGTTTGGTCATTTACCATAGCCTCTTCTAATGCAGCAATAGATTTTTGTCTTCCTACATCAAAATGTAAAACCATATGTGGAAATATAGTCAATCCTCTAAGAGGTATAAGAGGCAATTTGACTTCTGTCATATAATCAACTCCTTTCAAGGCCGTTTCAATTTATATATTATAACCTATAACATACAATTTTTTCAACTTTTCTTTTACTCTACAAAATTAAAGGTATGCTAGTATATGCATACCTTTATATTATTATTTTTATAAATTACTAGCTGTCAATATACCTACATCTGATATTTCTTTATCTATAATAACCCTTTTGTTTTCTTGTATTATTGCATTTTCTATAACTTCTGTTATATGCTCAACTGGAATTATCTCTATATCATATTCTTTAAAACTATCTTGATAATTATCCTTTGGTATTAAAACCTTTTTAACCCCTGCTCTTTTTGCCGCTTCAATTTTGGCAAGTATTCCTCCAACTGGTTTTACAAGACCTCTTATTGATATTTCACCTGTCATTGCAACTTCGTTGTTTATTGGTAATTTTGTAATTGCACTATATATTGCTGTTGTTATTGTAACTCCTGCAGATGGTCCATCTACTGGCATTCCACCTGGAAAATTGACGTGTATATCATATTGACGCGTATCAATATTAAAACATTTTCTCAAAACAGTCAATACATTTTCAACAGAACCTTTGGATGTACTTTTCCTCTTATACTTCTTACCATAGGTTCCAGTCTCCTCTTCATCTATTATACCGTTAACTGTAAGCTTTCCACAAAGTCCCTCCTGCTTTATAGCAACTGCCTCTACCTCAAGAAGTGTACCCATATTAGGTCCATAAACTGCAAGACCATTTGCAAGTCCTATCTGTGCCTCAACCTCTATTTTTTTATCAGGTCTTGGAGAATAATTTCCACTTTCTATAACCCATTCAACATCCTGTGAAGTGATGTCTTTTCTTTTTTCGTTTATTGCTATTCCACCTGCAATTTGAATTATATTAACAGCTTCTCTTCCATTAGTTGCATACTTACTTACAAGTTTGGCTGCCTCCTTTGATATTTCAAAACCACCTTTTTTTGCAGCATTTACTGATATCTTTTCAATTTCATCCTGAGTTAAAGCTCTAAAGAATATCTCAACACAACGTGAACGAATAGCTGGAGGAATATCCTCTGGATTTTTAGTAGTAGCACCTACAAGTCTAAAATCAGCTGGAAGTCCATTTTCAAATATATCTCGTATATGTATAGGTATATTAGGATCTTCTGATGAATAATATACACTTTCAAGATATACCTTTCTGTCCTCTAACACCTTTAAAAGTTTATTCATCTGAACAGGATGTAGTTCTCCTATTTCATCTAAAAACAAAATACCTCCGTGTGCCTTTGTAACTGCACCAGGCTTTGGTTGTGGAATACCTGCAACACCAAGTGGACCTGCTCCTTGATATATTGGATCGTGAACAGAACCAATTAGTGGGTCTGCTATACCTCTATCATCAAATCTTACTGTTGTTGCATCTACTTCAACAAATTTAGCATCCTGTTTGAAGGGCGATAGAGGATTTTTCTTTGCTTCCTCAAGCACAAGCCTTGCTGCTGCTGTCTTTCCTACTCCTGGAGGACCATATATTATAACGTGTTGTGGATTAGGTCCACAAAGTGCTGCTTTAAGTGCCTTTATTCCTCTGTCTTGACCTACAATATCTTCAAAGGTTGAAGGCCTGGTTTTTTCAGAGAGTGGCTCTGTTAAACTTGTTGTCCTCATCTTATAGAGCTTTTCAAGTTCCTTTTTACTCTCCTTCTCAATATATATTTTACTGTTCTGTTGACTTTTTAGAGCATTGTAAAAATAAAGTCCTATTATTGCTGTAAAGATTAAATTAACTATAACCAGCAGCTGTGAAGCATATGCCATATTATCCCCTCCTTTGTTTAAATATAGTATGTGTTTATAATTTCTTTTTATTCAAAAAAAAGAAAAGTGGCTAAAATTAGCCACTTTTAAGAAACAATCTCACTTTTTAATTTATTTTTTTTAGAAGTAGTTTTTTTTACCTTTTTTAAATTTTCTCCAACTATTAAAGTAGGTGGTTCCTTCTTTTCTATAGTATCAAGAGTTACTATACACTTTGCAACATCATCCCTTGATGGAATATCGAACATTATGTCTAACATAATTTCCTCTATAATAGCTCTCAATCCTCTTGCACCAGTTTTTCTCTTTATAGCTTCATCTGCTATTTTATAAAGTGCCTCTTTTTCAAACTCAAGCTCAACACCATCTAACTCTAAAAGCTTTTGATATTGCTTTACAAGTGCATTCTTTGGCTCTGTTAATATTCTTATTAATGCTTCCTTATCAAGTTGGTCTAATGTAACCACAATAGGTACTCTACCAACAAACTCTGGTATCATACCAAATTTTAATAGGTCCTCTGGAAGAATATTTTTTAGAAGTTCTCCTACATTCTTTTCCTGTTTGCTCTTTATTTCTGCACCAAATCCCATTGAATTAGTATGCAGTCTCTTCTCAATAATCTTTTCTATTCCATCAAATGCACCACCGCAGATAAATAAGATATTAGTGGTGTCTATTTGTAAAAATTCTTGATGTGGATGTTTTCTTCCACCTTGTGGTGGAACATTAGCAACTGTTCCTTCTAATATTTTAAGTAGTGCCTGTTGTACTCCTTCACCTGATACATCCCTTGTTATTGAAGGATTGTCTGACTTCCTTGCTATTTTATCGATTTCATCTATATAGATGATTCCCTTTTCAGCTCTTTCTATGTCATAATCAGCATTTTGTATTAGCTTTAAAAGAATATTTTCAACATCTTCACCAACATAACCAGCTTCTGTTAAAGTTGTAGCATCTGCAATTGCAAATGGTACATTTAAAAGCTTTGCAAGTGTTTGAGCAAGAAGTGTTTTACCTGAACCTGTTGGTCCTAATAAAAGTATGTTGCTCTTTTGTAGCTCAATATCTTTATTTTTTATCTTAGGCATATTAATTCTTTTATAGTGGTTATACACAGCAACCGCAAGAGCCTTTTTGGCATCATCTTGACCTATAACATATTGGTCAAGGTATTCCTTTATTTCTCTTGGTTTTGGTAAATCTGTATATTCCACTTCCTGCTCTTCAAATAGCTCCTCTTCTATTATTTCTGAGCAGAGTTCGATACATTCATCACATATATAAACGCCTGGACCTGCTATTAACCTTTTTACCTGTTCCTGAGTTTTTCCACAGAAGGAACATTTAAGTTGTTTCTTGTCATCTATTTTTGGCATTGTTACACCTCGCATTACTTACTCTTCTTAATTATAACATCGTCTATAATGCCATATGCCTTTGCTTCCTCTGCTGTCATAAAGTAGTCTCTCTCTGTATCTTGTTCTATCTTTTCAATTGGTTGACCTGTTCTTTGACTTAAAATTTCATTTAATCTCTTCTTTATTCTTAATATATGTTCTGCATGAATTTTAATATCTGTTGCCTGACCACGTGCACCACCAAGTGGTTGATGTATCATAATTTCACTATTTGGAAGTGCAAATCTCTTTCCCTTTGCACCTGCTGCAAGTAAGAATGCACCCATTGATGCTGCCATACCAACACATATAGTTGAAACATCTGGTTTTATATATTGCATTGTATCATATATAGCCATTCCTGATGTTATTTGTCCACCAGGGCTATTTATGTATAAGTATATATCCTTATCTGGGTCCTCAGCCTCTAAAAATAGTAGCTGTGCAACAACTAAGCTTGCAGTTTGATCATTTATTTCATCAGATAGGAAGATAATTCTTTCTTTTAAAAGCCTTGAATAAATGTCGTAAGACCTTTCACCCCTACTGGTTTGTTCAACAACAATTGGTACCAAACTCATAATCATAACCTCCTTTTAATGAAGGCTAGCATATGCTAGCCTTTTATATATTATTCTGTAACTTTGCTATTGTTAACAAGGAATTCAACAACTTTATTGTTAACTATTTCTTCTTCTATCATGTATCTTTCTGACATCAAAATAGCCTGCTTCATCTTTTCTACGTCATCCTTTGAGTACATCTTAGCTATTTCTTCTGCTCTGTTTTCTACTTCTTCATTTGAAGCTGTTATGTTTTCTGCCTTTGCAATAGCTTCTACAACAAGATTGATTTTTACTCTCTTCTTTGCTACTTCTTTGAAATCATTTCTTAGTGTTTCCATTGTAATTCCAAGCATTTCTACATAGCTATTTATATCCATTCCTTGATATCTTAATCTGTAGTCTAAATCCTTTATCATATAGTCTATTTCATTTTCTACCATAACTTCTGGAATTTCAACTTCACAAGCTTCAACTGCTTTAGTTAATACTTCTTCTTCTAAATCTCTCTTTGCTCTCTCTTCGTTTTCATTTTGTAGTTTAGCCTTTATATCATTCTTTAATTCATCAAGAGTATTAAATTCTGAAACTTCACTTACAAAATCATCATTTAATTCTGGAAGTTCTTTTACCTTAATTTCCTTTATAGTAACCTTGAATAATGCAGGTTTTCCCTTTAATTCTTCTGCATGATAGTCTTCTGGGAATGTTACATTAACATCAACTGTTTCTCCAACCTTTGCACCAACAAGTTGATCTTCAAATCCTGGAATAAATGTTCCTGAACCAATAGTTAAATTATAGTTATCTGCCTTTCCACCTGGGAATGCAACACCATCTACAAATCCTTCAAAGTCAATAACTGCTATGTCTCCATTTTCAACAGTTCCGTCTTCCTTTGTTATAAGTCTTGCACTTCTTTCTCTTAAAGCATTAAGTTCTGCTTCAATATCTGCATCTGTAACAGCATATTCAATTTTCTTAACTTCTATTCCTTTATAATCTCCAAGCTTAACCTCTGGCTTTACAACAACTTCTGCTGTATATACGAAATCTTCTCCTTTACCAATCTTTATAACATCTATTTCTGGTCTATCTACAGGCTCTATGTTGTTTTCCTTTATTGCAGCAGGATAAGTTTCATCAAGTATGTAATTGATTGCATCTTCGTAAAAAACACCTTCTCCATAGTACTTTTCTATAACTGCCTTTGGTGCCTTTCCTTTTCTAAATCCTGGTATATTAAATTTTGATGCATTCTTTCTGTATGACTTTTCTACTGCTTCATTAAATTTTTCACTTGAAACTGTTATTTCAAGCTTTACCTTATTATTTTCTAATCTTTCTACCTTTGTATTCATTTTGCTTCCTCCTATCAATTTTTTTGTTCTACCTGTTGCTATATATAAACAGCCTTTTATTACAGTTTAACATTGTAATAATAACACAATTAAAAAATAAGTTCAATAGTATCAAGGAATTATTTGACCTTTGGAAACTCTTGCAATAACCTTATCCTCTGGTAATTTTGTGTTTTCTTCACTTAGTACCTCTTCCTCTGCACTATTTAAAAGGTTTATATCATAATACTTTGACGCATTAAAAACTCTAAATCCAATGCATTTGCCATTTTTATCAACTATATCAACCATATCAAGTATTAAGGATGCGGCTTCATCAAAATCATAGTCCCTTTTCATTTCATTTATGTTTTCTGAACAAGATACGCTAACTTCTACCTCCTCCATATCAAAGTATAAACTAACTATGTCGTGTACTCTATCATAACAAACCTTCAAAATATCACCCACAATACAAATTATATTATCCCTTTACATTATATCCCATAATACATAAAATTTAAACAATATAAATTATTTTTTTATCCAAAAACTATGTCCATCTGATTCAAATACAACATCTCCTACTACATCAGTTCTATAGTATTTAATTCCTAACTTATTTAAAAGGGATATAGTTTCCCTATGTGGATGGCCATAACTATTATCCTTACCTACTGATATTACTGCATATTTAGGATTTACTTTTTTGACAAACTGTGTCGATGAAGATGAGGAACTACCGTGGTGACCAAGTTTTATAACATCTGCCTTAACATCATATCCCCTTTTTAAAATCTCACCTTCTGAGAGCTTTTCTGCATCTCCCATAAATAAAAAGGCTTTCTCTCCATACTTAACTCTTACTACAACGGAATAATTATTTAATTCCTCATAAAAGTTTTCATTTGGGGCTAAAAATTCAAAGTCTAAACCATCTACATTAAACTTAATTCCTGCCTTTGCAGTTTTTATCTTTATATTCTTCTTTTTTATTTCTTCCATCATATATATAAAGGTTTTAGTATTTGTTGTAACCTTTGGCATATATATATCTTTTATATTGTAATTTTTTATAATATCATCCATATTGCCTATATGGTCTTCATGGGGATGTGTAGAGATTAGTACTTCTATATCCTTTACTCTATTCCTATTTAGTTTACCTATCAAACTATCCCTTGCACTATTGGGGCCTGCATCTATTAATATATTTTTATTATTAGGTGTCTGAATTAAAATAGCATCACCTTGCCCAACATCAAAAACAGAAATTATTAAGTTTCTTTCTATATTATTTGATTGTTCAACCTTTAATCCTATACAACCTGTAAAAAGTAAAATTAATGACATAATTATTATACTTAAAATTTTTTTCACAGCCCTACCTCCAATTAATTAAAAACTCATAGCTTTTCTTTATTTCATCAAATTCGCCATAGTTATCTCTATAGACCTCAATAATAAATTGACAGTCTTTATTTAAACTCTTCGATTTATTAAATACTTCTTTAAAATCAAATGTCCCATAACCTGGAAGTAAACAATCACAATATTCGTTCGAATCAGATATATGTACATTAACAATTCTATTATTAAATACATTTAAATATTCATCTATACTTCTACCACTTCTTATAGCTTGCTTAACATCCAAAGTAAAATAGATCTCCTCCTTCATATTTTCCTTTACACTTTGAATAAATTTTGGGTCATTTCCCATACACCACGAAACATTCTCCCAAGCTATATTTACATCATACTCTGATGCTATTTTACACAAATCATCCATAACCTTGGCAGTCCACTTAACATCTTTAATCTGCTTATTATTTCTTTGTCCATGAAATATATAATACCTTGCACCAAGCTTTTTTGCAGCACTGCAGGCTAATCTAAATTTCTCCTCCATCTCTTCCCTTCTTCTATCATAAACATCAAATAAGAAGGGCTCAAAGGATGCAGGAAATGGGTGTATTGTGTTAATACTCAAATTATATTTTTTAATATTTTCATCTATCTTAAAAAGTATCTCCCCTGACATCTCTGTTGATGATTCAAAAAAAACCTCACATAGTTTAAATCCCATACTACTTATAATCTGTAAGGTATCTTCTGTTAGCACTTCTGGATAAAAACAAGCTGTTGAAATACCAAAGTTCATAAAATCCTCCTAAAATTTTATTATATAAATGTATAATTCCCTAAATTAAAGGTAATATTAATTAATGTGATGAATAAGTTAAAAAAGGCAATCCCAATCTCCTGTTTGTTAACTCCTGTTTCGTTCTGTTTAATGCTGCCAAACCAATTAAAAAGGGGTTGCCTTTTTTTATATCAAGATGAGAAAATAAAGCATAAAGTGAACTCAAATATACCTATTAAAAATCCTCTATGTTTATTATAGAGGACTTTTATTTTTTATATTATTTTATCTCCTTTAGCTTAAACTTTCCCTTTTCTAAAATAAATGTTTTATCATCTGAAATTATTCTTAGGCCTTCATTTTCATCAAATCCATCATATCTTATTTTTTCAATATCATAAGATAGTTCACCTAATCTTGCTAATTTTGTATTATTATAACTTGCATACCATAAAAATATGCCTCTTTTAGTTAAATTATATGGTAGCCTTGTTAGAAATACAACTTTGCCATCAGCTGTAAAGTGTGGTTTCTCTGCCCATATGTAATCCTTATGTCTTTGAAGAATTTTTTGCTTTTCAAACACATATTTAGATGTTTTTAAAGTCTTTAGAGTTATATCTTCATATGTTCCATCTAATGAATATACAATTATATTTTGATTTTCTTTATCATCAAATACAACCTTTGTTCCATCCTTTAAAATATCAAAGTCAACATTAATTCCGTCTGCTTTTACTTCAATAAACTTTTTAACACCATTTTCTTCTTTATATATAACTTTAAACTGTTTATTAGTATTAGAAGTATAAATATACTCCTTAAGTGTTTCAACTGCCTTATTTTCTTCCTTTGGTGCATCTTTGATTTCTTCTTTTTTGTTTTCTTTATTAATATTAACATCCTGTTTTATATCCTTTTGTTCCTTCTTTAAAAAACTAAGCTTATCAGCTATATTTATATTAATGCCTCTTTTATTTAACTGATACTTTGTATAAAAAAAGGCTGCAGAAACTATTATTAATATAATTAAGATTATATTTAATCTTCTTCTTCTCATCTGTTCTTCATAATTTCTACTAAAGATACTTGGTCTTCCCAAAGTTATCTCCTCCCTTTAAATATTCCATCATATGCTATTATAACCTAACTTTTAAATAAAAAAAAGCCTTCTTTTATTGAAGGCTTGGTGGTGGGCCATCGGGGACTCGAACCCAGGACACCCTGATTAAGAGTCAGGTGCTCTACCAGCTGAGCTAATGGCCCATATTTTTATTCTTTCTGGTGCGCCCAGTAGGACTCGAACCTACGACCTCCAGATTCGAAGTCTGTAACTCTATCCAACTGAGCTATGGGCGCACGAACTTGCGCCATAGAAAAAATGGTGCGCCTTGAGAGATTCGAACTCCCGACACACGGCTTAGAAGGCCGTTGCTCTATCCAACTGAGCTAAAGGCGCATATCTTGGATCGGGTGATGGGAATCGAACCCACACAACCAGCTTGGAAGGCTGGGACTCTACCATTGAGCTACACCCGCAAATTTTGGAGCGGGAAACGGGACTCGAACCCGCGGCATTCACCTTGGCAAGGTGACGCTCTACCAACTGAGCTATTCCCGCACAAATGGTGCGGGCGGAGGGACTTGAACCCCCACGCACTGGGCACTAGATCCTAAGTCTAGCGCGTCTGCCAATTCCGCCACGCCCGCATATTATGGTGGGCCATCG
Source organism: Caloramator sp. (assembly GCA_026418935.1). Taxonomy (GTDB): domain Bacteria; phylum Bacillota; class Clostridia; order Clostridiales; family Caloramatoraceae; genus Thermobrachium. The sequence goes on from JAOAAJ010000004.1 coordinate 15,312, forward strand.
GGGACTCGAACCCAGGACACCCTGATTAAGAGTCAGGTGCTCTACCAA
>JAOAAJ010000031.1 GCA_026418935.1 Caloramator sp.
AATAAGGATAGAATTGTTAAAGATGGATTTAATAAGATAATTAAGGGGAGTGCTGTAGAGGTTACAGAAAATGGAGTTCAAAAATACCAGCTTAAGCCCTATGATTATGTAATTTTTACAAATAAATAGAACATAAAAAGGTTGTTTTGTTAAAAAATGCAACAAAGCAACCTTTTATATTTGAAAATTATAAAGCTAAAAGTTTAATTTAAAAAGCATAAATTAAAAATATTTATGTGTATAATTAATACTGTAAAAAGAATTTTTTTACGTTTTATTCATAATAATCAATTGTCTCCTCAATATTTTTGTGGCATAATATATTAGGTATATTATTGTATAGGGAGGTTAATATGAAAAAGCTAAAATATATATTGATTCCGCTTGTAATATTAGTTAGTTTAGCTTTGGGTGTTTTTTACTATATAAATGATACAATACATGTTCCAACACCAAAGGATTTCTTTTCATCAGAGGAGGAAAAACAAAAAATTGAGTATGAAGAAGAAAAGGGTTTTATAAATATACTTTTAATAGGAATAGATGCAAGAGAAGAGGGAGAGGCTGCAAGAACAGATTCAATTATACTTGCAACATTAGATACAAACAATAAAACAATAAAGCTTACATCCTTTATGAGGGATATGTATGTTCCTATACCAGGATATAAGCCTCATAAAATAAATGCTGCCTTTACATTAGGTGGGCCAGAACTTTTAATGAAGACTTTATATGAAGATTTTCAGGTAAACGTTCAATACTATGTCTGTATAGATTTTAATGCCTTCCAAGATGTTATTGATACTCTTGGAGGAATAGAGGTTGAAGTTAAGGATTATGAAGTAGATGAGATAAATAAGTATATAAAAGAAGTAAATGGTAAAAACTCAACTTTACTTACAGGACCAGGTTACCAAAAACTAAATGGCCAACAGGCACTTTCTTATTGCAGAATAAGAAAGGTAGGTAATGGAGATTATGAAAGAACTGAGAGACAAAGAAAGGTATTAGGACTTCTAATAGATAAGGTTAGAGGAGTAAGTATATTTAAATTGCCAGAAATAGCAAAAGTAGTACTACCATATATAAAGACAAATATACCAACAACTAAGCTTATGAATATTGGTTATACTGCTTATAAATTTGGAAATACACCAGTTGAGAAGGCAAGGGTTCCATTTGATTATACCTTTGAGGATACCTATGTGAATGGTATGAGTGTACTAATACCTGATTTTCAAAAGAATGCTATTATGCTTGAAAAGTTTTTATATTCAGCATCAGGAGCGGCATCAAATGCACCTATTTATATGGTAAACAACTATCATTCACTGGATAAACCTATTGATAAGAGGGGTAAAAAACCTCCAGTAATTAAATTAGAAATACCAAAGGAGGATAAACAAAAGAAAAAGGATTCACAGGATGTGGATGATGATTATATAGATAATAAAAAAATAGATGAAGGTAATAATAAAGGAAATACATCAAGTGGACAAAATGATAAACAAAATGGTAATCAAGGAAGTGGTGGTCAGAGTAGTACTGACCAAAGTGGAACTAATGGAGGAAGCCAACAAGGAGGTACTCAATCTGATAGTAACCAAGGTACAAGTGAGCAAAATAGTGATGGACAGAGTACAGGTGAACAAAATAGTGGTCAATAAAAAGTGCCCAGGATTTCTGGGCACTTTTGTATTATACAGATGATTTGTTTGCCTTAACTTTGTAGTTACCGTTTGGTATATCTGAGAATAGATACATACCTTGGCTATTTGTTCTTGTGAATTTTATTGGTGTAAGTTTACCATCAGTTTCAACTCTATAAAGAGTTACAACTGCATTAGCAATAGGTTGATTGTTATCGTCTTTAATATATCCAGAAATAGTACCCTTTGAAGCATTTGGATCAACGTTAAGAGTGATAACCAGCTTACCAATCATTCTATTTGCGTCTATTAAAATGGTTGAAGTATCACCTATATATCCAAACTTATTTGTTCTTACTCTATAGGTTCCTTGGTCTACATCCATAAATAGGAACTGTCCTGTTTGGTTAGTAAAGGTTGTTGCTATTAGTGTTTCAGTTTGATCAGGATTAACCTTAAATAGTTGAACAATAGCATCTTGTAGAGGTTGCCTTGTTGTTGTAAATACATCACCAGCAATAATAGAAAGATTTGCTTTAGGGTCAGCAGCAAGAGTTATATCTATTTGAATTTGTTGCTTTGGTTGTAGTGCAAATAGTTGTAATGGTGAAAAGATAAATCCTGGTGCAATTGAAGATATATAGTATTGTGTTCCGGGTGGGAATGGTGAGAAGGTATAGTTACCCTGTGCATCTGTAAAGGTGTGGGCTATTGGGTTACCCTGTGCATCAAATATCTTTACAATTGCACCTGGAATTGGGTTGCCATTCTCATCCTTAATAGTACCTATTATTGTACCACAGTTAGTGTGTGGGTTTGGTTGAAGGTCAAGGTCAATTCTAATTTCTTGACCAATACCAATAAGTTCTTTAGCTGCAGATTGACCTAAAATATATAGGTCGCAACTTTGAGTTGACATTTATATCCCCCCTAAATTGTATTGTATATTAAGGTTATGGATGCACTGCTGCAGCCATTTTCAATTTTTGCTGTAGCAGGAAGGTTGTATTTAAGTAGTATTCCGTTAGTTAAATTTACGTGCAGAGTAGGCTGTTCCTTTGTTATAACGAATATTACATAGGATAAACCAAAGTTTATTTTTATTTCACACATAGGGTTATCATCGAAGGTAGATGAGACTATTATGTCCTTTATTATAATATTTTGAGTGTTAGGCTTTATTATAATTGTTTCTTCCCTTGTGATACTTTTAGTAACAATTTCGCATACTGAAAAGGAGTTATTTAAACTTTCAAGTTTACTGTATATTTGATTAAATTTTTCCTCGAAATACAATAAAATCTTTCTTAAATCAACTGGCATATAAATACTCCCTTATCTTTCCTGTATTATAATATGACAAAAAAATAGATGTTGTGAATAATATGTAGTAGGGGAAGTGGTGGTGATTTTATGGATAATGAGATTAGAATAGATGGGAGGATAGAGAATAGGGAAAAAAGTATAAAGATATTAGAAGGAAAAGTTATAAATAATGATGGACAAGGTATTTGTGGTGCCTGTGTGAAGGTTTTAGATGTGTTTTCTAATCCAATTGCACATACATTAACTGATGGATGTGGGAATTTTAAATTAATAATTTTTGGTAACAATAATTGCTATAAGGTATTTGCAGCCTGTGAAGGATATTCTACATCAGACTTTCAACATATATTTTTATTTGATGGACAAAAACTTATTATAACAATAAAACTAAACAAGCTTGAGAACTTGCTATCCTATCTAATTGGTAGAGTGTTTTTTTATAATAAACCGGTTGAAATGTGTCAAGTTGAGTTATATTCTTGTTATTGTGGAATACTTACTCTATGTGAAAGGACTGTTACAGATAAGAGAGGTATGTTTTTTATAGATGGAACACCACCTGGTATATACATTATAAAAGCAGAAAATAATATGTTTTATTATAGAGAAAAAATATGCTTAAAAAAGGGATTAAATTCTCTAACTATATATCCTTGCATAAAACCAAATATGATGTACGGTACAATTAGTGGGGTTATAGTTGATAATGAAGGGAATAGAATAAAGGATGCTCTGGTTGTTCTTCAAACTAAGGATGGAAGGTTTATTAAATTTACGCGAACTAATTCGCAGGGAGAATACTTGTTTTATAATGTTGAAAAAGGTGAGTATTCAATTGTTTCTTATGCAAAAAAGGAGTAGAATTAAGCACTATAAAAAACAGCAGACCATTTAGGCCTGCTGCTTTTTTATAGTCTATTTGCTGAACCAAGAACGTTTTCAATCTTGTATTCAACAACCTTTTGTATAGCGTCTCTACCAGCACCAAGATACTTTCTTGGGTCAAATTCAGCTGGGTTTTCTGCAAATACCTTTCTTATTGCTGCTGTCATAGCAAGTCTTAAGTCTGTATCCATATTTATCTTACATACAGCCATTGAAGCTGCCTTTCTTAACATTTCAACTGGAATACCCTTAGCATTTGCAATGTTTCCACCAAACTTGTTGCACATTTCAACAGTTTCTGGATCAACTGCTGATGCACCGTGAAGAACTATTGGGAAGTTTGGAAGTTTTCTTTGTATTTCTTCAAGTATATCAAATCTTAGTTGTGGTTCATAATCTGGTGGGAATTTGAATGCACCGTGGGATGTACCGATAGCTATTGCTAATGAGTCACATCCTGTTCTTTCAACAAATTCAACAGCTTGGTCTGGATCAGTGTAAACGTGTTCAGCTGCAACAACATCATCTTCTACTCCAGCAAGTACTCCAAGTTCTGCTTCAACAACAACTCCATGTGCGTGTGCATATTCAACAACTTCTTTAGTTTTTCTTATATTTTCTTCAAAGTCATAGTGTGAACCATCAAACATAACTGAAGTAAATCCACTTGCTATTGCAAGTTTTACTGCTTCTAAATCTGGACCGTGGTCAAGGTGAAGTGCTATATCAATTCCAGTTTCTTCAGCAGCAGCTTCAACCATTGCTCTTAGATATTTTGGGCCTGCATATTTAAGTGCACCAGTTGAACATTGAAGAATAACTGGTGAATTCTTAGCCTTTGCACCCTTTACAACACCTTGTAGTATTTCAAGATTGTTAATGTTAAAAGCACCAATTGCATATCCGCCTTCATAGGCTTTTTTAAACATTTCTTTAGTTGTAACAAGTGGCATGATAAATCCTCCTTTATATGTATTATGGGACAGAAATAGTCCCTATGGGACAATAAGGCACTATGTATATTATAGTATATTTTTAGGCGTAAGCAAATAATTTTTTTAAAAAATATTTTCAAGGCTCAATCTATCCATTTCAGGTATATGTTCTATGTATTTTCTCAATACTGCAATATGGCTCAATGAATTAGTTTTATCCTTTGCCTTTATATATTCTGTAAGAAGTTCAAGATTTTCAGATATTTTGTCTATTTCGTCATGATGAATTAGAGCACTCCACACTCTTTTATTTTTTTCCCATTCAGATTTTAGTTTTACAATTTCATTATATGACATATCCCAATTCTCATATTCTATATTAAATTGTATAACATAAATAGAATTTAATAAAGAATAAGATGTATTATTTAAAAAAATATTTATAATTAATCCCACTGATACAATAGATGAAAAAAGAAGGAGGATAATTAAAGATGTCTTTATATTACTTTTTATTCTTTTCTTCATCCTTATCCCTCCTTTGAATAAAAAGATTCCCTTTTGAATCTATCATAGCTATAAATACATCCTTAATTTCATCAATTCCTTTGCTCTTTAAATTTTCCATTAGCCAGTTAATGTCGTGGCCTGTTATTGCTAAATTTTTTTTATTTAAAACTCCATCAAGAATTATACTTACAGGCAATTTTACAGCTTGAGGTTTTAAGTTTAAATCCTCTCTTGTTGCAGGGGACTTTTCGGCTTTAGGAATTATGCTGAGCTTACCGCTTGTTTCAAGTATTGCATATTCAATATCTGAAATGTCAAGGTATCCCATCATTCTTAGTTCTTCAATTAAGTCATCTAAGTTGAAGCGTTGTCTTCTTAATTCTTCTTCAGACACTTTTCCGTGTTTTATTAGAATATCAGGGGTTCCACAGAATATCTTTCTTAAAAATTCGATTTTTAATGTTAAAAATGATATTAATATTTCAAGTGTCATTAAAGTTAAAATAGGAATAATTCCGTGTATTAAAGGTATTGCAGTATCCTGCATAGGAAGTGTTGCAAGTTCTGAGAGCATAAGTGCGACAACAAGTTCAAAGGGTTGAAGTTCTCCTATTTGTCTTTTCCCCATAAGACGCATTGCAAGAGTTACAAATATATATAAAATAATTGTTCGTATAAATACAATCATTATTACACCTCCTATGTGTATTATTTGAATAAAATTGTTTTTTAAACACACATTATTCATTTTTAACTATTTAGAATTGTTTGTAATTTGCTTGTAAAATATTTGAATTATTAATATAATTTAATTAGTACATTTTTAAGAAAGGAACTAAGGTATGGCAAAAGGCAGATTAGAAAAATTTGAAATGAAATATGGATATTTTTTACCTAATGAATATAAACAGTTTATATATAAATTTGGTGGCGATGTTCAGTTTGGTAGCTGTAGGTTTGAATATCCTGAAAATATAGCTGCCAACATATTAAGGATACCTGGTAAAATGGATTTTAGGCTTCTTCCCTTTGGAGATATAAGCAATGGTGACCTTTATTGCTTTTATAAATATGGACCTGAGGTTAATGATTACTTCATAGGGCTTTATCTTCACGAGACATCAAATTTTGTGATATTGTCTTCAAACTTTGAATCCTTTTTGTATAGATGTATGCTGGATGATTATTTTGCATCGATAAATGGAATTGATGAATATTCCTTCGAGGAAAATATATCAGCATCAAACGAATGTATCGAAAGGTGTAATATTTTATCAAAGGAATATGGATTTGATTTAAATGAAGTAAAACAATATAAAACAGAATTGGATTATCATAGGCTTATGGTAAATAGAGATAAAAGAGCGGTACAGAGTCTTTGCTATCTTGGAAAGTATTATCTTGAAAATGGAGATTTTAAAAAGGGAGTAGGATATATAAATATGGTTATAAAGACCTGTAGTAATTATTTTGCACCATACTATATACTTGGAAGACATCTTATTTTTTCAGGTAAAATGGATGGATATGCATATTTAAAAAAATCTCTTAAAAAGTCGCTTTGCCTTACTGGATATAGCTATTGGCAGGAGGATTTTATAGATATTCCAGAGGATGCCCACAGGGAAGTAGCTCTTTTTATTGAGGATATGTATGATTATGATGATTTATTGGAAGGTAGATTAATGAGGGGGATAGACCCTTATGATGCAAAACTAAGAAAAATTTTAGCTGAAGAATATCTAAATAGAGGTAGATACAAAAATGCGTTAGAAGAATGTGCAAATGCACTCTATTGTAGCGATAATGATAAGGATGAAATATTAAATTTAGCCCTAAAGGTTACTAAAGCTTCAGGGGATACATATTTAACCAAAATAATAGAAAACGATATAAAAAATTTAAGTAGGAAGGTGTTATAGATGGAGGTTAGGGTTAGAATTGCCCCAAGTCCAACTGGAAACTGCCACGTTGGTACTGCAAGAAATGCACTTTATAATTATCTTTTTGCAAAAAAAAATAATGGTAAGTTCATTTTAAGAATAGATGATACCGATATGAAACGTAATTCAAAGGAGTCTGAAGAAGGAATATTTGAAGGATTAAGATGGCTTGGTATAGATTGGGATGAGGGACCAGATGTGGGTGGACCTTATGGTCCCTATAGGCAATCAGAAAGAATAGAAATTTATAATAGATACATAGAAAAGCTGATTGAAGAGGGATATGCCTATTATTGTTTCTGCAGTGAAGAGGAACTTGAGGAGGAAAGAAAAAGACAATTAGAACAAAAGCTACCTCCAAAATATTCAGGTAGATGTAGAAGTTTAACAAAGGAAGAGGTAGCTGATAAAATAAATAAAGGGTTAAAACCGGTTGTAAGATTTAAAGTTCCAAATAAAGTTATAACCTTTAATGATGCAGTTAGGGGAGAACTTAAATGGGATGGAAATTTAATGGGAGATTTTGTAATAAGAAAATCCGATGGAGTTCCTACATATAACTTTGCAACGGCAATAGATGACTATTTAATGAATATTTCCCACGTTTTAAGAAGTCAAGAACATATACCAAATACCTTTTGCCAAGTTTTAATTTTAGAGGCACTTTCTGCAAAAGTTCCACAGTATGTGCATTTTCCACTTTTACTAAATGAAGACAGAAGTAAGATTTCAAAAAGGGATGGTGCTCTCTTTATTGGAGAATATAAGGATATGGGTTATTTAAAGGAGGCAGTATTAAATTTTATTGTTCTTTTAGGATGGAATCCAAAGGATGGTCAAGAGTTTTTTACAATAGAAGAGATGATAGATAAGTTTAGTTTAGATAATATAAATAATTCTAATGTTGTATTTGACTTTAAAAAGCTTGAATGGTATAACGGTCACTATATAAGAAAAAAGAGCGTTGAAGAGCTATATGAACTAATAATACCCTTTGTTGAGGGACAAGACTATTTCAAAGGGACGGATGAGGATTATAAAAAGTTAAAAAGGATTGTTGAAGTAGAGCAAGAGAGATTAAAGAGGCTTGATGAAGCAAAGGATGCCTTTAGAATGTTCTATGAAAGTCCAAAGGAGTATTCTTTAGAGTTTATAATTGATTCAATAAAAAAAATTGATAAGGAAGAAATAATAAGACTTTTAGATGAGTCAATAAATCATTTAGAAAAGATAGATAATTGGGATAAGGTGTATTTAGAAGAAGAGATGAGGAGGCTATGTGAAAAAATAGATACAAAGACTAAAATATTATTTATGCTTCTTAGAATTGCAGCGACAGGTTCAAAGGTATCACCACCTCTATTTGATGTATTTGAGATTATAGGAAAAGAGGAGACGATATTTAGATTAAAAAAATGTAAAATGGATATAGAGGTAAAATAAATAAAGTACTCTGAACAATAGTGTTCAGAGTACTTTTAACATAACATAAATAATTAGTTTTGAGGTATTAGCTTAAATGTTTCTATAAAGTAAGTTCCAGCAGGAAGGTTTCCAAATTCAAAATATCCATCGGATTTTGTCTCGGCTATGGCAACAACATATTTCATATCTCCATCACGTCTATAAATTTCTACAAGGCATTTATCTACAGGTAGTCCATTGTAAATAACTTTACCTGAAATTTTACCCTGTGGATTTGTTGGATCCTTTGAAAGTTTATTTGTTGAGGAAACTACCATATAATCTTTATCAATTATAATTAGAAAATCTTGTGGTAGATATCCATTGGCTGCAAGTCTTAAGGTATATATTCCCTGAGGAAGATATGCTATTCTATATCTACCATTTATACTTGTGAAACTGTGAACATACAGCTGATCTGTTCCATCAACCTTTCTATAAAGATTAGCACCACCATTGACTATTCCTTCAAGTGTACTTCCAAGGACTTCACCGAATATGACACCAAGTTTAGATACCATATTTTCATTTAATAGTAAACTCAAATTCTTTTGCTGGCCACCTTCTAATGTAAATTCACCAACATAGGACAGGTTATAATCTGGTGATATAGCTATTATAGTATATTTTCCAGCAGGGAGTCTGCCGCTGAAGAATCCTTTGCTATCTGTTACATCGTGATATATTGTAAATCCATCAGTAGTTAGAACTTTTACTGAGGCACTAACAATAGGATTGTTGGCAGGGTCAGTAATATTTCCGTATATCAAACCTTCAGGACTTTGATCAAGTTCTGGAGTAACAACTATGCTAATACTTGCATTTTTGGTAAGCTCAATATTATTTGTTTCAGCCCTTAAGGTTCTACATAAAAGTAGAGAAGAAGGAGTTGGCACTTCTATTAAAGTACCGCGTAATGAAATAGGATAGGTTCCAGTTGGTAGTGCAGAAACTGGGTTTGCGTGTTCAATATCAACTCTTATTGCAATATTTAAGGTTTGGTTTGTAACATAGGCAATTTTAGATTCAGGCCTTATTTCAATATCCGTTAAAGAACCTCCAAGATAAACGGTTTTATAGTTATCAAGATTGTTTATATCAAATATTGTTATACTTCCAGAGGTTGAATTTAAAGTTATTAGTTTTTGGCAGTTTGGAGTAATTTCGCATTTATATGGCACAGCAAATAGGAATTTTGTTTTTAATATCCTAAGAGGAGGTGTGGTGGATAGCTGCATAATCATTCCAGTTGTTCTACTTAATCCAGAGATAAATACATACTGACCATCTTCAGAGGTTGTTATAGCAGTTGGATTGAATACACCTGATGTGAAGGTAATATAAGGTGTTAAAAGTTCAAGATTTTCTACAGATATCATTCCTATAAATGGTTTTTGGTAACTAACAAAGTATACATATTTTCCATCTTTACTAATTAAAAGGTCAGTTGGAGTGTAGGTTAGTGAAGTAGGAAGAGAAATTCTTTTTACTAAAGATAGACTTTCAGTATCAATTACCGGTACATTTAGGGCGTTAATGCACTGAACAAACAAGTATTTTCCATCAGGAGTTATAACCATTCTAACTGGTTTAAAGTTAAGAGGGATTGTGCTTATTAAAGTTTGAGTTGCAATATTAATAACAGCAATATACTCACTGTCGCGGCAGGCTACATAAAGAGTAGAATCATCTGGACTTATAACACCAGACATAGGAAATTGTCCAACTGTTATTGTTGTCGAAACTGTGTTTGTTGTTGTGTTAATCATACTTACAGTTCCATCACCTGAGTTTAAAGAAAATACAAATCTTCCATCGTGGGTTGCGACAACATCATAGGGGTTACTACCAACAGGTATATTTGATATAACTTTATCTGTTGTTGTATCTATACAAGTTACACTTGAGGAGTTTAGATTTGCTGTATATACGGCAAAGGTTTTCATATTATCCCCCCTTATCTTTTCAATATAATATATGTTTAAACAATAAATTCTGATAAACTAAAGTAGAAAAAAACAAAATATTTATGTAAAATATAATAAACTGTTAATGTAACATTTATAGAAATATTGCATATAATAAACTACACTCTATTAAAGGGGGATAACTATGGAAAAACTAATTACAGTAAAGAGACTTGATACAGGAGAAGTTTTAAAGGCTAATGTAGGAAGTAGTCTACTTGATATATTGAAATCGGGTAAGGAGCTTTTAGACCCTGTTGTTGCAATGGTGGACGGAGAAATCGAAGAGTTAACTAAAAAAATTCACTATGACGTTGAAGTTTTACCAATAACTCTAAAAAGTCCCCTTGGAGTAAAAACTTATTTAAGAAGTTTAACCTTTGTATTTATTAAGGCTGTTGAAGATTTGTTCTCTGGTGCTGAGGTAACTATAGAGCATTCTTTAAATAAGGCACTTTATGGCGAAATACATTACGAAAGAAAGATAGAGGAGAAGGATATTGAACTTATAAAAAAGAGGATGCAGGAGATTATAGATTCAGATGAACCCTTTGAAAAAATTAAAGTTAAAAAGGATGAGGCACTAAAGATATTTCAAAGCTATGGAATGAAGGATAAATTGAGACTTTTGAAATATATTAACCTACCATATATTAATCTTTATAGATGTGGTTATTTATATGATTACTTCTATGGTCCTATGGTACCTTCAGCAGGATATTTAAAGCTATTTGACTTAAAGTTTCACGACCCAGGGTTTTTACTTCTTTACCCTCAGGAAAATGAACCAACAAAGCTAATTAAGTTTAGAGATGTTCCAAAACTTGCAAAGGTGTTTAAAGAGACAGAGGAATGGGCAAAGATACTTGATGTTGCAGATGTTGGTGCCCTAAATGATAAAGTTGTAAATAAGGAAATGAATGAACTTATATTGGTTGCAGAGGGTCTTCACGAGAAAAAGATTGCCCATATAGCAGATAAAATTTATGAAAATAAGGACAAGGTAAAGATTGTTTTAATTGCAGGGCCATCTTCATCGGGTAAAACGACCTTTTCAAAGAGGCTCTCTATACAATTGAGGGTATTAGGGTTAAAGCCTCATCCTATATCATTAGATGATTATTTTGTAGATAGAGAAAAAACTCCGCTTGATGAAAATGGAGAATATGATTTTGAGTCTATATATGCACTTGATTTAGAACTATTTAATAAGCACCTTGCACTACTTCTTGATGGTCAAGAAGTAGAAATTCCAACCTTTAATTTTATAGAAGGAAGAAGGGAGTGGAAGGGGCATAAATATAAAATGGAACCCAACTCTATTCTTGTAATTGAAGGCATACACGGACTAAATGAGATGTTAACCAATGCAATTCCGAGGGAAAATAAGTTTAAAATTTATATAAGTGCCTTAACTCAATTAAATATTGATAATCACAATAGAATACCTACAACAGATGTAAGGTTACTAAGAAGAATTGTAAGGGATAATCGATCAAGGGGAAGAAATGCAGAGGCTACTATTCTATCTTGGCCAAGTGTAAGAAGAGGGGAAGAGAAGAATATATTCCCATTCCAAGAGGATGCAGATGCAATGTTTAACTCTACTCTTGTTTATGAAATGAGCATACTTAAAAAGTATGCAGAACCTCTTCTTCTTGAGATAGAGAAGGATAGCCCAGCCTACATTGAGGCAAAAAGGCTTCTCTCCTTCCTACAGTATTTTATATCAGTTGAGGATGAAGATATAATTCCGAAGAATTCTATAATAAAGGAGTTTATAGGTGGAAGTTGTTTTGAAGGATAAAAGGGCAAAGGCCCTTTTATTTTTTGCCATTATAATTGAATTTAAGGAATATAAATGTTAATATATAGGTATTACCTGTAAAAATTAGGATAATATAATAATGGGAGGTGTAAAAATGATTGAAAAATCAATACTACAGGAAGTTTTAAATGAGGCATTAAAGACAGGTGGAGATTTTGCAGAAATTTACATAGAACAAAATGATTTAAATACTGCATATATGACAGATGGTAAGGTTGAAAGTGTACTTTCTGGAAAAGACTTTGGTGCTGGTGTTAGAATTTTATCAGGTTTTAAATGCATATATGCCTATACAAATGATTTATCAAGAGAAGGGCTTTTAAAGATAGCAAGGGATGCGTCCTATGCTTTAGCTGGTGTTAAAAATATAGAGAGTAGAGATCTTATTAAACTTGATTATACAAATTCACATCCTATAGCTATAGTTCCAAATACAGTTGATATTTCAAAAAAGGTTTCAAAGGTTAAAGAGGCATATAGTGTAGCTAAAAATTATAACAGTGAAATAGCACAGGTTTCAGTAAGATATATAGACAACGATAAGAAGGTTTTAATTGCAAACTCAGAAGGTTTACTTGCAGAGGATAGAAGGATAAGAACAAGGATGGCTATTGAGGCTGTTGCATCCGATGGAAATGAAAATCAAACAGGTTTTTTTGGACCAGGAAGGCTTATGGGTTTTGAATTTTTCCAAAATGTTGATATAGAATGGTACGCTAAAGAAGCAGCAAGAATTGCAGTAACAATGCTTCACGCAGACCTTTGTCCATCGGGAGTTATGCCTGTTGTAATAGATAACGGCTTTGGTGGTGTTATATTCCACGAAGCCTGTGGGCACTCCCTTGAGGCTACATCAGTTGCAAAGGGGCATTCAGTGTTCTCTGGAAAACTTGGTCAAAAGATTGCTTCAGAGGTAGTTACTGCTGTAGATGATGGAACTATAAAAAATGCTTGGGGTTCATCAAATATTGATGATGAAGGACATCCAACTCAAAGAAATATACTTATTGAAAATGGTATTCTTAAGGGATATATGATAGATATGTTAAATGGAAGAAGAATGAATATGAAGCCAACAGGAAACAGCAGACGTGAGAGCTATAAATATGCTCCAACTTCAAGGATGACAAATACATTTATTGCACCAGGAGATAAAACACCAGAGGAGATTATAAAATCAACCGAATATGGTTTGTATGCTAAGTATATGGGTGGAGGTTCTGTAAATCCTGTTACAGGTGATTTTAACTTTGCTGTAAATGAAGCCTACTTAATAAAGGATGGGAAAATAGACAGACCAGTAAGAGGTGCTACGCTTATAGGAAAAGGTTCAGAGGTTTTACTTGATATTGATATGGTTGGAAACAATCTTGATTTAGGTCAAGGAATGTGTGGTTCGGTAAGTGGAAGTGTTCCTGCAAACGTTGGTCAGCCTATGATAAGAGTTAAAAAGATGACTGTTGGTGGAAGAAAATAGGAGGTGATATAATGGAGCTTAATAAGTTTATAGAAGAGCTTTTTAGAAGAGGTAAAGAAGAAGGCTTTAGTGATATGGAGGTATACTACATAGATTCTGATAGTTTTGAAGTAAATGTATATAATCAAGAGGTAGATAAGTATAATGTTAATAAGAATAAAGGAATTTCCTTAAGAGCTATTTATGATGGAAGGCTTGGATATGCATATTCTGAAAAGTTTGATGAGGAGGACATAGAATTTTTAATTAAAAATGCTAAAAACAATGCAAAGGAAACTCAAACGGATGTACTTCCTGAATTTTATGCAGGTGGTCAATATAAAGAGCTTGAAAGGGATGTAAACGTTGATATAGATACAAAAAAGAAAATAGATGATGCTATGTTTATGGAAAGAAGAGCAAAGGAATACGATTCAAAAATTGATTCTGTAAACTACTGTCTTATAGAAACTGGAAAAGGAAGAAGAAGAATAGTTAATACAAGAGGATTGAATTTAGAGGAAGAAGGTGGTGTAGGTGTAGCATATATTGCAGTTGTTGCAAAGGATAAGGAAGATGTAAAGAGTGGAAGTAGCTTCAAAGTAACAAGCAACTATAACAAAATAGATTTTGAAAGGTTAGTTAAAGAGGCCTGTGATGAGGCTATAAATTCCCTTGGTGCAGAGAGTATACCATCAGGAAAATATAAGGTAATACTAAGACGCGATGCAGCAGCAACACTACTTGCAACATTTTCATCAATCTTTTCTGCAGATTCAGTGCAAAAAGGGTTTTCACTACTTAAGGGAAAATTAGACACAAAGATTGCTTCTTCTAAGATAACAATTTTAGATGATCCATTTTTAAAGGATGCACCTTCAAGCTGTTCCTTTGATGATGAGGGTGTAGAGACGTATACAAAAGAAGTTATTAAGGATGGAGTTTTAAAAACTTTTCTTTATGATATAAAGACAGCCAAAAAAGATGGAGTAAAATCAACTGGTAATGGATTTAAGTCAACCTATAAATCACCTGTTGTAGTTTCACCTACTAATATGTATATTGTAAAGGGTAGTTTAGGATATGAAGAGGCAATAAAAATGCAGGACAAGGCTCTTATTATAACAAGTCTTCAGGGGCTTCACTCTGGTGCTAATCCAGTTTCAGGTGATTTTTCGCTTGCAGCAGAGGGCTATCTTGTTGAAAATGGTAAAATAACAAAACCAGTTGAACAAATAACAGTAGCAGGTAATTTCTATAATGTTTTAAATGATATAGAAGAGGTGCTTTCTGATTTTGAACTTGCCCTTCCAAGTGGGCTTGGAAGCTATGGAAGCCCAAGTATAATAATTAGAGAACTTAATGTATCAGGAAAATAAAATCATAAGTGCCAAGATAAATATCTTGGCACCCTTTCAATTTATTTTTTATAGTTTAATGTAAGCCTTATAATTCTCCTTACAAGTCTTCTTGCAACTGGGTAAGGCATATTGTACATTTTAAGGAGAACAAATATTTCTTGGTTGTTTTTTTCAATTTTATTTAGTATTCTATCGACTTCATTAAATTGTCCCTTTTCTTCAAAATTACCTTTTTGTCTTTCATCCTCATCATCTTCGATATCTACAATAATAGGTACC
Source organism: Caloramator sp. (assembly GCA_026418935.1). Taxonomy (GTDB): domain Bacteria; phylum Bacillota; class Clostridia; order Clostridiales; family Caloramatoraceae; genus Thermobrachium. The sequence goes on from JAOAAJ010000031.1 coordinate 15,604, forward strand.
ATATTTGGCATAATCATTGTTGGAATCATATCAACAGGATTCATTAAAATAATACCTCCTAATTTGACTTACAGTATATAATATTAATATAATTTAGGTTTTGTTAAACAAATTTTATTGCAATTGTCTTTTCTTATGAACTTTAAAAAGAATTATAAATTTCTATTGTTTAAAAATTAATAAAATGATAAAATTAAAGTGAAAATAATGTCGAATTTTAAGAGAGAGGAAGATAGTATGAGTGGTTTAAGTTCCTTCGATATCATTGGACCTATAATGGTTGGACCATCAAGTTCACACACAGCAGGGGCAGCAAGACTTGGAAAGGTATCAATGTCTATTGCAGGAGGTAACTTTAAAAAAGTTGTATTTTATCTTCACGGTTCCTTTGCAAAGACATATCGTGGACACGGAACAGATAGGGCACTTGTTGCAGGCGTACTTGGAATGGAAACCTACGATGATAGACTGAAGTTTTCATTAGATATAGCTAAAGAAAAGGGAATAGAGATAGAATTTGTTGAGGCAGATTTAGGAGATGTTCATCCTAATACTGTTAAAATTGTTTTCTATAAAGAGGATGGAAGCAAGTTTGAGGTTGTAGGTTCATCAATTGGTGGAGGAAATATAATAATAACAGAAATAAATGGAGATAAGGTTGAATTTACAGGAGACTATCCAACGCTTATTGTTAAGCAAAAGGACGTTAAGGGTATGATAAGTTCGGTTACTGCGATCTTAGCAAGCCAAAATATAAACATAGCAACTATGAGGGTTACAAGAAGAGCAAAGGGTAAAGAGGCCTTAATGATAATTGAAACAGATGCTGAGATAAGCGATTATGTATTAAAGGTCATTGAAAAGGTAGAAAATATTATTTCAGCAAAGGCTATAAATCCTGTAAAGTAATTGGAGGTTAAGTTATGTACAATACAGGTTTAGAATTAATGGAGCTGGCAAATTCTAAAAGATGTAAGATATATGAGATTGTAATTGAAAATGAAGTAGAGCTTCAAGGGTTAAGTAGGGAAGAAATAGTATTAAAAATGAAAAAGGCTCTTGAGGTAATGAAGGCATCTGCACAGGAGGCACTTGATAAGGAAGTAAAATCGGTAAGTGGACTAATTGGTGGAGATGCTAAAAGGCTTGAGGATTATAGAAAAAGTGGAAATACATTATGTGGCGATACAGTAGTAAAGGCAATGGCAAGAGCTCTTTCTTGTTCAGAGGTAAATGCAGCTATGGGAAGAATAGTTGCAGCACCAACAGCAGGTTCTTGCGGAATTTTACCATCAGCAGTAATTACGGCAGGAGAAAAATTAGATAAAACTGAAGATGAGATTGTAAATGCTCTATTTACTGCATCTGGTATAGGTCAGATTATTGCAAAGAATGCAACTGTATCAGGGGCAGAAGGAGGTTGTCAAGCAGAGTGTGGTGCAGCAGCAGCTATGGCAGCAGCTGCCATTGTAGAGATGGCAGGAGGTACACCAGAAATGTGTCTTAACGCAGCTTCAATAGCATTAAAAAATATAATGGGACTTGTTTGTGACCCTATAGCAGGTCTTGTTGAAGCACCTTGTGCTAAAAGAAATGCATCCGGTGTTGTTAATGCATTAATATCAGCAGAACTTGTCCTTGCAGGTATTAAGAGTATTATTCCTTTTGATGAGGTTGTTGAGGCAATGTATAGGGTAGGTAAGGCACTTCCAGAGGCCTTAAGGGAAACTGCACTTGGAGGAATTGCAGCAACACCAACTGGTATCAAATTAAGAAAGCAGGTATTAGGTGAATAATTATATTTAAACAATAATTATTATTGACAAATACAAAAACTGTAATTAGAATTATAATAAGAGTGGAACTTCCACTCTTATTATATTATACAAAAGGTGGGTTGTGTTATGGCTGTTTGGAAATGTACAGTATGTGGAGAAACTAAGGAAGGAAGATGTAGACCTCAAAAATGCCCAAAATGTGGTGCAACAAAGGAAAACTTTGAAAAGCAACAATAAATAAACAAAAGGTGCTTGGCACCTTTTGTTTATTAACTTAAGTTTAAAATATATATATTTTTATTTATTAGGTTGTTTAATATATTCTTCAACGAATTCTTCATCAATCATATCAAAAAGTTTAATCTTATCTTCATAACTATCTTCACTATCATTTGTTCTATAAAATCTCATATTATTGAATACGTCCTCCTCATCCTCAAAGTAGCTAATTGGAACCCAAACAATCATGCAAGGACACATTATATTCACCTCTATTTATAGTTCTCGCAGTAGATTTCAAAGAAGGCCCTCTTAAAGGCACACAGTGGACATACTTCTGGTGCTTCTTTTCCTTCGTGGACATATCCACAATTTAGGCATTGCCATTTAACAGGAGTATCCCTCTTGAACATCTTACCAGATTTTAGATTTTCAAGTATCTTTAAAAATCTAATCTTATGGTATTCTTCTGTTTCTGCAAGTTCTTTATAAAAGTCTGCTATTTCAATAAATCCTTCTTCGCGAGCAACCTTTTCAAACTCCTTATAAAGCTTTTCTGCTTCAAAGGCTTCATTCATAGCACAATCTAATAGGTTTTCAGCTGTAGTTTTATTCTCCTTTAAGAAATCATCATACACTCTTCTGGCATGTGCCTTTTCATTGTCTGAAGTTATTTCAAATATCTTTGCTATAAACTCAAAACCTTCTTTTCTTGCTTTTTCTGCATAGAATGTATACTTATTTCTTGCTCTTGATTCTCCTGCAAATGTCTTTAGTAGATTTTTTTCTGTTTTGCTGCCTTTAAGATTCATTAGAATCCTCCTAAATTATTATACTCACAGTTATATAATATGTAATATGTTTAAATTATTTTACAAAAAATAAGGTTTAAAATACTATTAAATTGAATATAACTTAAAAAAGCCTCAACAAGGACTTAAATGAATTCCTTAATTGAGGCTTTTTATACACATCTTGCTAAAATTTTTAAAAATTATGAAATGATATTAAAATTTCTTAATTTGTAATTTACTAACCATCAAATAAGCAAATAAAACAAATATAACTGTTGATATATATTGATGGGGCTTATATACACCAATTAAATTATCAAGTGCAACTACTGAACCCGCAACAGTTATAGGTACACCAGTAAATACATTATTAAACTTTGTTACATTAAACCTTGCAAGTCTAAAGGCACCAGCTATTGGAAATAAAAGTGTTATGATATATCCTATAAGTCCAAAATTAATTAAATATAATTGCCAACTTAATATTGCTGGTGCAGCACCAAAGGAAACAAGGTCTGCTAATGAATCAAGTTCCTTCCCAAGTTCACTTGAAACCCCTATTTTTCTTGCTATCCTACCATCGTATCTATCAAGTAGAGCTGCTGATATTATTAAAATTGCTGCCAACTTTAGATTATTGTTAAAGGTAGCCATAATAGATACCATTCCAAGTGATAGGTTAGCAAAGGTAAATAAATTAGGTACTAATTCTTTTTTCAAAACAATCACCCCAAATAAAATATTTAAGTTACATTGAAGTAAAACATAAAATGTTATAAAATATTTAATGTAACTGCATTTAAAAATCTTATTTAATTTACTAAGTATATATTATAAACAAAAAAAGTTTTTTTTACAATAATATGAAGCAATTTTGGGGTGATATATTTGACAAAAAAAAGACTTTTTAAATATATAACTATTATAATAGGATTAATAGCAATAATATACATATATAAAATAAGTAAATTGCATTTTTGCTTTGGTAGAGTTAATATAAGAAGTTTAAAGAGGTTTATAGGAAGCTATGGTAAATATTCAGCAATAGTACTTTTAATTATTTATGCAGTTAAACCTTTTGTGATGTTATTTCCAACTTGGGTACTTGGAGTTGTATCAGGTGTATTATATGGATGGTTTTGGGGATATATAGTTTCACTCCTTGGATGTTTTGTTTCAGCAACTGTAGGATATTATGTAGCAAAATTTTTAGGAAAGGATTTTGTACATAAAATTACAAAGGGTAAATTAGATAAGTTTGATAAAGTTTTAGAGAAGGATGGTTTTAAAATTTTATTTTTAATGAGGCTTCCTGTAATTTTTCCATACGATGCATTAAGTTTAGCCTGTGGACTTACGTCCATAAGATTTAGAGATTTTATATTGGCAAGTGTTCTTGGAGTTATGCCTGAGATGTTTGCATATAATTATTTTGGTAATTCCTTTAATACAAGGCATTATAAGAGTTTACTTATTCCAATTACTATAATTATAATACTTTTGGTAGTTTCTTTTATAATAAAGGATATGAAAGAAATGGAGTAAAAAAACACCTTCTGGAAATACTAAATATGGAGGTGTTTTAGATGAAGGTAAAGGATATAATGACAAGGGAAGTCGTTACAGTAACTCCTACTACACCTGTAACTGAAGTTGCAAGTTTAATGAAAAGCTACAATATAGGTTCAGTTCCAGTTTGTGAAGGTAATAGAGTAGTAGGAATAATTACAGATAGGGACATAGTTTTAAGGGATGTTGCTTATGGAAAAAATCCAAGTGAAGTATTAGCAAGAGATGTTATGACAGTTGGTCTTACAACAATAAATTCTGACAAGGATATTCACGATGCTGCAAGGCTTATGGCAGAGAAGCAAATAAGACGTCTTCCTGTAGTTGAAGATGGAAGGCTTGTTGGAATGCTCGCACTTGGAGATATAGCTGTAACAAATAGGCTTCATGATGATGCAGGTGAAGCACTAAGTGATATTTCTAAACCAAATGATATTATGTTCTAATCCCTGCAACTGCAGGGATTAGATATTTTAAATTGTATAAAAATTTTGGGGGGCGGTAATGTGAAAAAGGCAAGATTAATTTATAATCCATATTCAGGCGATAGGTCCTTTAGAAATAGATTAGATGCTGTAATAGACAGATTACAAATGGCAGGATACGAGGTAACTCCATATAGAACAATGTCGATAGAAGATATTTATACAAGTATGAAAAGGGCTAAGGACTATGACATAATACTTGTTTCAGGTGGAGATGGAACAATAAACCACGTAATAAATGCTATGATTTTAAATGAGATTAATGTTCCGCTTGGAATTTTTCCTTATGGAACAGCAAATGACTTTGCATCACATTTAGGAATACCAAGGAAAATTACGGAAGCCTGTGATGTAATTGCAAAGGGTAAACTTAGT
>JAOAAJ010000060.1 GCA_026418935.1 Caloramator sp.
TCTGGCCAAAGTAGTGCATTATTTGTATGTTCTATGATTGGGTATTTTCCATTTGATTCAATTTTCATACCATCACCTCTAAAGATATTTTTATATTATTATTAGATATAAATCGATAAACTATACAGGCAAGAAAAAAGGAAAAATATGAATAAAAATGTAAAAATATTTTTTATATTAACTTAAAATTATATGTTATAATATCCTTAAAGGAGTGATAGAGTTGAGAACAGAACAAATAGCACAACTGCTTGCTGTATATTTATTACAAACGGCGTATGCATCAAGCAATGAACAAACAGGAATGATGTTTGGGGCTATTTTAGATAAGATGTTGGAATCTCAGAACACATTAAGTGGACAAGCATATCAAAATAATAGCGAAAATTCAACGGAAGTATTAGACAATATAAAGAATATAATTAAGGAAAGCCCAAAGGATTTAGATGGGGCAATAAAGGGAGTTTCAAGGAAATATGGGGTAGAAGAAGAGCTTATAAGAGCAGTTATAAAGCAGGAGTCAGGTTTTAATCAAAATGCAATATCAAAGGCAGGAGCAATAGGTCTTATGCAGCTTATGCCAAGCACTGCTAAGTCTTTAGGGGTTAATCCCTATGATGCATTAGAAAATCTTGATGGGGGAACAAGATATTTAAGAAATCTTTTAAACAGTTTTTCAGGCAATAAGGCTTTAGCCCTTGCAGCCTACAATGGCGGAATAGGTAGAATGAAAAAGTTAGGTGTTGATACTGTAGAAGAGATTAGTAAAATGCCGACTGAAACAAGAAACTATGTAAATAAAGTTCTTAAAAATTATGAACAGTACAAGAAACTTTAAGGAGTGGTTATATGGCTTATGGTTTGGTTTTAGGTGGTGGAGGTGCCAAAGGGGGATATGAAATAGGTGTATGGAAGGCTCTAAGGGAGCTTAACATTCCTATTTGTGCTGTTTGTGGAACGTCGGTTGGGGCTTTAAATGGAGCACTTATTGTTCAGGATGAGTTTGAACGGGCACTTGATATATGGACAAGTATTACTATGGATACGGTTATAAAGCTTGAGGGAGAGATAGCAACATCCCAAGAGGGAGAAAATAAAATATCTAATAAAATAAAAAATATAAAGGCTGCTATAAAGTCTGGTGGACTGGATGTTACTCCACTTAAGATGTTAATAGATGAGGTTGTTGATGAGGATAAAATAAGACGTTCAGATATTGATTTTGGACTTGTAACCTTTTCATTATCTGATTTAAAACCTGTTGAGGTATTTAAGGATGAAATACCCTATGGAAAATTAAAGGACTACTTGCTTGCAAGTGCGTGTTTTCCAGCCTTTAAGCCTCACGAGATAGAAAATAAAAAGTTCATTGATGGAGGGGTATATAATAATATTCCAGTTTCAATGATGAGAAAAAGGGGTATAAAGGATATAATTGTTGTGGATGTTTCAGGAATAGGAATAACACAAAGGGTAAAATATAAGGATTGTAATATAATTAAGATTAAAAACTCAGAGGATTTAGGAAGAACATTAAATTTTGATAGTGAAAAATCAAGGAGTAATATAGAGATTGGGTATTTAGATACACTTAAGGCCTTTAAAAGGGTTGTAGGATACAAGTATTATATAAAAAACAACAATGAAGGTATAGGAAGTAGTTATATTGGAAAACTAGATACTGAAGATTTTAAAAACCTATATAGATTTTTAGGATTAGAATGGGGAAGAGCAAATAGAAATAATAAAATAATAATAGATAAAATTTTAAGGGTTATTCAGCAATATACCCCTTCCAATTTGACAGCAGATAGTGTAATATTAGCTATGGCGGAAATTACAGCAGAACAGCTTGGTATAAATAGAAAAAGAATATACGATTTAGATGAATTGATAGACATAATATACAATGTCTATAACGAGATAAGAGTTAGCAGCGATTTTAATGAATATGTTTCAGGGCTTAAAAAATTAATCTTAAGTAGAAATGAAATAGAATTTGACAGAGAAATGAAGAAGGTCATTATGGAGGCAAAGTTTTTACTTTCCTTTTATCCAGGTATGAAGCAGAGCGATGATATAAAAAGATTTAGAAGACTACTCTCTGTTTTTATGCCTAAGGTTGTTGTAGCAAACCTCTTTATATCACTAATACTTCAAAGAAAAGGCGTGGAGGTTTAAGATGTCTAAAGAGAGATTGGATAAAGTTCTTGCAAATATGGGATATGGAACAAGAAAAGAGGTAAAATCATTAGTTAGGTCAGGTGTTGTAGTTGTTAATGGGAATGTAGTTAAGGATTTTTCTATGCACGTTGAACCTGAAAAGGATATAATTGAAGTGGATGGAGAAGTTCTTGAGTATAAAAAATATATTTATGTTATGTTAAATAAACCTCAAGGGGTAATAAGTGCAACAGAGGATGATTATGACGAGACTGTTGTAGATATATTGCCTGATGAGTTTAGAATATTTATGCCAAGCCCTGTTGGAAGACTTGATAAGGATACAGAGGGGCTTTTGATATTAACAAATGATGGAGAATTAAACCACCTACTTCTTTCACCTAAAAGACACGTTCCTAAGAAATACTATGCAAAGGTTCAAGGTGTGGTTACAGAGGATGATGTTGAAAAGTTTAAAAAGGGTGTAGTTTTAGATGATGGTTATAAGACTATGCCTGCTGAACTTACAATATTAAAATCAGATGAAATATCAGAAATAGAACTTGTTATATATGAGGGGAAGTATCATCAGGTTAAGAGAATGTTTGAAGCAGTTGGTAAAAAAGTAATTTATCTTAAGAGAATTGAAATGGGTCCCCTTAAATTAGATGAAGATCTTTCACTTGGCGAGAGTAGAGAGTTAACTCAAGAAGAAATTGAACTTTTATATAGTGCAGTAAAAAAGTAGAGGGAGTTTTTCCCTCTTTTTTATGGTATAATGTATATGAATAAAGTTTACGAGGTGATTTTTGTGAGGGAATATATATCAAAGCTTAAAAGTGAAGAGATGGATTATTTATTTAATGCAATTTTAAATCTTGAGACTCTTGAAGAATGTTATAGATTTTTTGAAGACCTCTGTACAATAAATGAGCTTCAAGCAATGTCTCAGAGACTTCAAGTTGCAAAAATGCTTCTTGAAAGAAAGACATATATAGATATAGCAGAGACAACAGGTGCAAGTACAGCAACTATAAGTAGGGTAAACAGAAGCCTAAATTATGGACAAGATGGATATAAAATTGTATTTGAAAAGATGAAGCAAAAATAAAGGGTAGCAATTGCTGCCCTTTTTAATTGTTAAGTAGCAGCAATTTTAAAATAATGGTATAATCTATAATATTGAAGTCGTTTTAGGAGGAATATAAAGGTATGTTGGATTTAAATGTTCTAAATAAAGAGCAGAGAGAGGCTGTTGAAACTTTAGAGGGACCACTTTTAATACTTGCAGGTGCAGGTAGTGGTAAGACAAGAGTTTTAACATATAGAATAGCAAATCTAATTGAGAATGGTGTATATCCTGGTAATATTTTGGCAATAACATTTACAAATAAGGCAGCACAGGAGATGAAGGAGAGAATTATTCAGCTTGTTGGAGATGAAGCAAGAAATATATGGATTAGTACCTTCCATTCAGCCTGTGTAAGAATTTTGAGGCAGGATATTGAAAAGATTGGCTATAACAAGGATTTTGTAATATATGACACACAGGATCAAGAAAAGATAATAAAGGAATGTTTAAATGAGCTTAATATAGATGATAAGGCAATGCCGCCTAAGGATGTTTTATCTAAAATTGGTTCTCTAAAGGATGAACTTATTGATGCGGAAACCTACTACAGCCGTTATGGTATGGACTTTAAAACAAGAAACCTTGCAAATATATATAGAATGTATCAAAGGAAACTAAAAAAGAGTAATGCTCTTGACTTTGACGATATAATAATGCTTACAGTTAAGCTATTTAGGGAAAACCAAGATGTTTTAAATTATTATAGAAGAAAATTTAGATATATTTTAGTTGATGAATATCAAGATACCAATAGAGCACAATATGAGTTTGTTAATATACTTGCAAAGGAGCACAGAAACCTTTGTGTCGTTGGCGATGATGACCAGTGTCTACTTGAAGGTCAAATGGTTTTAACAAGTGAAGGTTATAAAAAGATAGAAGAAGTTAATGAAAATGAAAGGGTCATCTGTGCTGCTGGAAATGGACAAATATCTGAAGGCGAAGTAAACAAAGTTATGAAAAAAGAATATGATGGAGTTATAGTTAAAGTAACTACAAAAGGTGGAAGAATTATAAAAGCTACACCTAACCATTTAACATTTTCAAATTTGAATTTTTCATCAGAAATATATATTGTTTATTTGATGTATAAAAAGGGCAAGGGATATAGAATAGGTCAAACAAGGGGTTCAAGAACAAGAGATGAAAAAATAGTGAACGGTATGTTGGTTCGTATAAACCAAGAACACGGTGATAAAATGTGGATTTTGAAAGTATGTAAAGACAAATCAGAAGCCACATATTATGAACAATATTTTTCAATTAAGTATGGCATACCAACTGCAGTTTTTCATACAACAGGCAGAAATATGTCTCTGACTAAACAGCAAGTTGATATGTTATTTAAGGAGATAGATACCTATACAAGAGCTGAAAAGTTAATGGAGGAAAATTTCTTATTTGAAGAGTATCCTCATCATATACCTAATGCAGTTATAAGAGGAGAAACAGTAAGGAAAATAATAAATTTAAACTTCTTTTCAGGTTATAGATATTATAAAGAAGGGTATTATGGTCATAGGATTTCTTTAAATACATCTGGGGAAGATGTAAGACAAAAATTTATTAGCCAAGGTTTCAGTGTTAGAGATGGCCAAAGAAACACTTGGAGAATAGAAATAGAAAGAAAAGAATATGATGAGGCTGAAGATTTTGTAAAGAATCTTCAGCAAACAGATGAAGACTTTGAAATTTTAAGAAGGGCAAAACTAACAGAAAACATAAGTTTAAGATTTATGCCATTTTCTCATTTAAGACCAACTATGAGTATAGCTGTTTATGAAAATGGTAAGATTGAGGAAGATATAATAGAAAATGTAGAGTTTGAAACCTATAAAGGATATGTATATGACCTATCTGTTGAACATTATAGGCAGTATATTTGTAATGATGTTGTTGTTCACAATTCAATATATGGCTGGAGAGGTGCTGACATAAAAAACATTTTAGAATTCGAAAAGGATTTTCCTGATGTAAAAGTCATTAAACTTGAGCAGAATTATAGATGTACAAAGAAGATACTTGATGCTGCAAACTATGTTATACAGAATAATGAAAAAAGAAAGCACAAGAGGTTGTGGACACAAAATGAACTTGGAGAAAATGTAAGATTCTATAAGGCGGAAAGCGGAGAAGATGAAGCTTTATTTATTGTCAAGGAGATAAAAAGGCTTGTTCAGGAAGGATATAGTCTATCAGACTTTGCAGTACTTTATAGAACAAATGCAATGTCCCGTATCTTAGAAGAAGCCTTTGTTACATCATCTGTTCCTTATAGGGTTATTGGAGGATTAAGGTTCTACGCTAGAAAAGAAATAAGAGATATTTTGGCATACCTTAGAGTTATAAACAATCCTCTTGATAATATAAGCCTTGAGAGAATTATAAATGTTCCAAGAAGGGGTATAGGACAGGCAACAATTGATAAGGTGAAGGAATATGCAAATAGTAGGGATATAAGCCTGTATTCAGCACTCCTTGAGATAGATAGGATAGATGGAGTTACAAAACGTGCTGCAAATGCAATTGAGAAATTTATAAGCCAAATGAACTATTTTATGGTAAGTAAAGAAAGGATGACTGTATCAAATCTTATCTCTGAAATACTTGATACAACAGGCTATATAAAGGAACTTTTAGAGGAGAATTCTAAGGAGAGTCAAGATAGAATAGAAAACCTAAACGAATTTAAATCAGCAGCAGTTGAGTTTGAAGAACAAAATGAAGATAAGAGCTTAGCAGCATTTTTAGAAAGAATTGCACTTGTATCAGATCAAGATCAAATAGAAAATTTAGATGCGGTAACATTAATGACACTTCATACAGCAAAGGGACTTGAATTTAATATTGTATTTATTGCTGCAATGGAGGAGGGAATATTCCCGCACTTTTCAGCAAAGGAAGATGAGGATGAGCTTGAAGAGGAAAGAAGGCTCTGCTATGTTGGTATAACAAGGGCAAAAAAGAAGCTTTACTTAACCTGTGCACAGCAGAGAATGATGTATGGAAGAACTATGTTTAATAGTGTATCAAGCTTTATTGAGGAGATACCAGAACATTTAATAGATGATATATCTCCAAAGAGAATGAGCTTTAATAGGGTATATAGCTATGATGACTATAGAGCACCAAGCAAGACAATATCAACTGTTAACAAGATAAATACAACACCAGTCATTCAAAAGCCTAATTCAAATAAGCTTTCTAATTATGATGTAGGAATGCTTGTTAAACATAAGATATTTGGAGTTGGAAAAGTTGTAGCAGTAAAGGAGATTGCAGCGGATAAAATGATTACTGTTGAATTTGATAAAGCAGGAGTTAAAAACTTACTTGCATCTACTGCACCCCTTGAAAAAATATGATGAGGTGATTTTATGGAGGATGTAAAGTCAAGAATAGAGGAGTTAAGAAGGCTAATCGAATATCACAACTATAGGTACTACGTCTTAGATGACCCTGAGATTTCTGATGCTGAATACGATAAGTTGATGAAGGAACTTGAAAAATTAGAGAAGCAGCATCCAGAATACTTTGATGAAAACTCCCCAACCCAAAGGGTTGGTGGAGCTCCTTTAAAGGAGTTTAAGGAAGTTAGACACAATGTACCAATGCTTAGCCTACAGGATGTTTTTAGCTTTGAGGAACTAAAGGATTGGGATAGAAGGGTAAGAAGTGAAGTTCCTGAAGCAGAATACGTTGTTGAGCTAAAGATAGATGGGCTTTCTGTGTGCTTGAGCTATGAAAATGGCCAGCTAAAAACTGCAGCTACTCGCGGTGATGGTGTTGTTGGAGAGGATGTTACAGCAAATGTTAGAACAATAAAGAGTGTTCCTTTGAAGATAGATTATTTTAACCCACTTGAAGTAAGAGGCGAAATTTATATGCCAAGGGATGCATTTATGAAGCTTAATGCACAAAGGGAAGAGATGGAGGAACCTTTATTTGCAAATCCAAGAAATGCTGCAGCAGGCTCTATAAGACAGCTTGATTCAAAGATTACAGCAGAGAGAAAACTTGATATATTTATATTTAATATACAGAGAATTGAAGGAAGAGAATTTGAAAAGCATTCAGAGGCTCTTGAATTTTTAAAGGAACTTGGATTTAAAGTAAGCCCTAAGAGAATTATTTGTAAAAATATTGATGAGGTTATAAAGGTTATACAGAAACTTGGAGAGACAAGAGGAGAATTGCCCTTTGATATAGATGGAATAGTTGTTAAAGTGAACAACCTAAAGGACAGAGAAAGATTAGGTCAGACAGCAAAGGCACCAAGGTGGGCAGTTGCATATAAATACCCAGCAGAGAAAAAGAAGACAAAGCTTATTGATATAATTGTTCAAGTAGGTAGAACAGGTGCTATAACACCTACTGCAATTTTAGAGCCAGTTAGAATAGCAGGTTCAACCGTTTCAAGGGCTACACTACATAATGAGGATTATATAAGACAAAAGGATATTAAGATTGGAGATAGTGTAATAATTCAAAAGGCAGGAGATATAATACCCGAAGTTGTAGAGGTTGTTTTTGAAGATAGAGATGGAGATGAAATAGAGTTTAAAATGCCTACAAAATGTCCAGAATGTGGAGGAGATGTAGTAAGGGAAGAAGGGGAAGTTGCCCTAAGATGTACAAATATGTCCTGCCCTGCACAGATAAAAAGAAGTATTATTCACTTTGCTTCAAGGGATGCAATGAATATAGAGGGACTTGGACCACAAATAGTTGCACTTTTAATAGACAATGGACTTATTAAGGATGCGGCAGACCTTTACTATTTAAAGTTTGAGGATGTCGTTAAGCTTGAAAGAATGGGTAAAAAGTCTACTGAAAATCTTCTAAAGGCTATAGAAAATTCAAAACAAAATGACATAGACAAATTGATATTTGCATTAGGCATAAGATACGTTGGAAGTAAAACTGCAAAGAATCTTGCAAAAGAGTTTAGAAGTATTGATGCATTAATGAATGCCTCCTATGAGGATTTAATTCAAGTTGAAGAAGTTGGAGATAAGATGGCAAAAAGTATAGAGGCCTTCTTTAAAGAAGAGCATAATAGATCACTTATAGAAAAACTAAGGAGTGCAGATGTTAACTTTAACTCAAAGGATGAAGGACAAAAATCAGACCTATTTAAAGGCCTTACATTTGTTTTAACTGGAACGCTATCAAAATATACAAGAAATGAGGCAAGCGAGCTTATTGAAAAGTTTGGTGGAAAGGTATCATCAAGCGTATCAAAAAAGACAAATTACTTACTTTGTGGAGAAGATGCAGGAAGCAAGCTAAAGAAGGCACAGGAATTAGGGGTAAAAATTATATCTGAGGATGACTTTGAGAAAATGATAAATGAAGGGGAACTGGTATGAAGGTTTTAGATTATTTAATGTGGGTTAGTTTTTTGTTTACAAGTATAATCTCAATATTTACCATAATCGTTTCCTTTGGTATAGTGTATATAAGTGAGTTTTCTACATTTATTCCTCTTGAAATTTCACTATCACTATCTCTTATTCTATGGGGAATAAACTGTAAATATAATCAGGATGTTTGCTATACAAAAAATAATTTTTACATAAGCTTTGGATTGGCTTTTATACTATTGATGTTTTTGATTTTAGGAATTTATTAAGAAGGGAAGGTGTTTATATGTCAGTTACTATTCGCGATGTAGAGTACGTTGCAAAGCTTGCAAGGCTTGAATTTACGGAGGAACAAAAGCAAAAGTTCACAGAGGATTTAAATGGCATTTTAAACTATGTTGAGATGCTAAACGAGGTTGATACTGAGAACGTAGAAATAAGCATAGGTGCCTACAGAGTAGAAAATGCATTAAGGGATGATGTAGTTAAGGATTCCTTCGATAGAGATTCTCTACTTAAGAACGCACCAGATTCTCAAGATGGATTTGTTAAAGTACCAAAGGTTATTGAATAGGAGGGATATAGGTGCATACTAAAACACTTCACGAAATAAGAGAACTTATCAATAAAGGAGAAGTAAGCTGTGTTGAGCTTACTAAAAATACATTAGAAAGAATTAGTAGTGTTGATGATAAAATAGGTGCATATCTTCAAATAGATGAAGAGGGTGCATTAAATAAGGCAAAGGAAGTAGATGAAAAAATAAGAAGGGGAGAAGAAGTTTCTTTCCTTGCAGGTATTCCAATGGCGATAAAGGACAATATCTGCGTTGAAGGTTTAAAGACTACTTGTGCCTCAAAGATACTTGAAAACTTTGTATCACCATATGATGCACACGTTACAAAGCGTTTAAAACAAAATGATGCTGTTATTTTAGGAAAGCTTAATATGGATGAATTTGCTATGGGTTCTTCATCAGAAAACTCTGCCTTTAAGAAGGTACGAAATCCTTATGATTTAGAAAGGGTTCCAGGTGGTTCATCAGGAGGTTCTGCAGCAGCTGTTGCAGCAGGAGAGGCATATTATACATTAGGTTCAGATACAGGTGGTTCAATAAGACAACCTGCATCTTTATGTGGTGTTGTAGGTTTAAAGCCAACCTATGGAAGAATATCAAGATATGGACTTGTTGCCTTTGCATCATCCCTTGACCAAATAGGGCCATTTACAAAGGACGTTGAGGATTGTGCCCACGTTTTAGAGGCAATTGCAGGATATGATGAAATGGATTCAACAAGTGCAAAAAAGGAAGTTGAAGACTATACAAGATATTTAAATCAAGATATAAAGGGATTAAAGATTGGTATTCCAAAGGAATGTTTTGGAGAAGGATTAAATGAAGATGTAAGAAAAGAAATAGAAAATGCAATTGCAGTTTATAGAAAGCTTGGAGCAGAGATTAAAGAAATTAGCCTTCCAATGTCAAAGTATGCCCTTGCAGTTTATTATATTCTTGCAAGTTCAGAGGCAAGTTCAAACCTTGCAAGATTTGATGGTATTAGATATGGATATAGAGCAGATGAGTTTGAAGATGTTGTTGACCTTTATGTAAAATCAAGAAGTAAAGGCTTTGGAGACGAAGTAAAGAGAAGAATTATGCTTGGTACATATGCACTTTCTGCAGGATATTATGATGCTTATTATAAGAAGGCACTTAAGGTTAGAACATTAATTATAAATGAATATAAGAGGGCCTTTGAGGATGTTGATGTAATACTTACTCCAACATCACCAACTGTTGCCTTCAAGATTGGAGAAAAATCAAATAATCCTCTTGAAATGTATCTATCAGACATTTATACAGTTCCAATAAATATTGCAGGAGTTCCAGCAATTTCAATACCAGCAGGATTTGTTGGAGGTCTTCCAGTTGGTATGCAGCTTATAGGAAACTATTTTGATGAGGGAACTTTAATTAAGGTAGGTCACGCCTTTGAAAGAGAAACAGAATTTTCAAAGGTTAGACCAAGCATCTAATAGGAGGTGTAAAAATGGAGTTTGAAGCAATAATTGGACTTGAAGTTCACGCTGAACTTTCAACTAAAACAAAGATATACTGTGGCTGTACAACAGAGTTTGGTGGAGAACAAAATACCCACTGCTGTCCTGTATGTATGGGACTTCCAGGTGCCTTACCTGTTTTAAATAAAGAAGTTGTAACTTATGCAATGAAGGCAGGTCTTGCTCTAAATTGTGAAATAAACAAAGAAACATATATGGCAAGAAAAAATTATTTTTATCCTGACTGCCCAAAGAACTACCAAATAACTCAGGATGAAACTCCTCTTTGTAAAAATGGGTACGTTGAAATTACAACAGAAGAAGGTACAAAGAAAATAGGCATTCAAAGAATACATATTGAGGAGGATGCGGGAAAGGCTCTACATAGAGAAGATGGAACCTATGTTGACTTTAACCGTTCAGGAGTACCTCTTATTGAGATTGTTTCAAAGCCAGATATGAGAACTGCACAAGAGGCAAAGATGTACTTAGAAAATTTAAAGGCAATATTACAATATACAGAAGTTTCAGATTGTAAGATGGAGGAAGGTTCCTTAAGATGTGATGCAAATGTTTCAGTAAGACCTAAGGGTTCAACTGAATTTGGAGTAAAAACAGAAATAAAAAATATGAACTCCTTTAAGGCAGTAGAGAAGGCAATTGAATATGAAATAAAAAGGCAGATAGAAGCTATTAATAGAGGAGAAAAAATAGTACAGGAGACAAGAAGATGGGATGAAACAAAGGGCGAAACTATAGTTATGAGAAGTAAGGAAGAAGCCCACGACTATAGATACTTCCCAGAACCAGATATGGTTTATTTAGTAGTTGATGATGAATGGATAAACAATGTTAAAAATACACTACCAGAGTTGCCAGATAAAAAGAGGGCAAGATATATAAGCGAATACGGATTGCCAGAGTATGATGCATCAATACTTACATCATCTAAGGCACTTGCAGCCTTCTTTGAGGATACTGTTAAAGAGGGAGCTTCACCAAAGGATGCAAGCAATTGGATTATGGGTGAAGTTTTAAGAACACTAAATGATAGAGAGATGAGCATTGAAGATATAAAAGTTCAGCCTAAACATCTTGCAAAGCTAATTGAACTAATTAATAATGGAACAATAACTGGAACAATTGCAAAGAAGGTATTTAAGGATATGTTTGAAACAGGTGATGACCCTGAAAAGATAGTTAAGGAAAAGGGAATGGTACAAATTTCTGATGAAAATGCTATAAGGGATATTGTAAATAAGGTTTTAGATGAGAACCCACAATCGGTTGAAGACTATAAGAATGGTAAGACAAAGGCTATGGGATTTGTAGTTGGTCAAGTAATGAAGGCTTCAAAGGGTAAGGCAAATCCACAGCTTGTAAATAAATTAGTGGAAGAAGAATTACAAAAAAGATAACAGAGAGAGCACATTTTTATGTGCTCTTTTTTTGTGTAAATTGTCCTGTGCCCTTCAATAATCGACAATATATTCTATATTAAAAAGATAACTATTATACAAAAGTATACAATATATGACAGATAAAATAAATAAAATTATTCATCAATTATCTGTATAATGAAAAAATAAGAATAAAAACCTTCAAAAAATATATAAAATTAAGAAAAATTATTCATTAAAATATTAAGAATTATTAAAAATTACAATTAAATCAACAAAAAACTAAGTAGTAGCATACTAAATGTTACAAAAATGAAAATATGTATAGTAACAAAAAGATAGTTAAAAAAATAACTTAATTCTTTAATACAAGCATTTGCAAGGTTTTATTCACCAACTTAATTTTTGACATAAAAAAAGTATTGATATTTCATGTCGAATTAATTATTATATGAATATACAGAATTAACTGAAATTTAAATTATTATTTAAAATTCGGTTAATTACATAATTAAAGAAGGTATTATTTACTGGCCAAATTTTTTAAATCTATATTAAAGGGAGGAGAAAAAATGTTAAAGAGCAGAAAACTTTTAGCTGTTTTAGCCCTAATGCTATCCTTTGTTTTTGTTATGACTGGATGTGGCAAAGGATCAAATCAAGCAACAGAAGGGGGAAAAGACTCAATTATTGTAGCACAAGGTGCTGATGCAAAATCATTAGACCCACACGCAACAAACGACCAGCCATCATCAAGAGTAATGAAACAAATCTACAACACACTTATTAATACGAATGAAGATATGCAAATAGTACCAGGACTTGCTGAATCTTGGGAACAAAAAGATGAAAAAACTTGGGTATTTAATTTAAGAAAAGGGGTTAAGTTCCATAACGGTGAAGAACTAAAGGCCAGTGATGTTAAGTTTACTTTAGAAAGAATGTTAGCTTCAGACAAAGTAAATCACATTGTTGAAGCTATAGCAAAAGTAGAAGCTCCAGAAGATTATAAAGTAGTTATAACTCTTAAGGAGCCATTTGCACCAATTCTTGCTCACTTATCACATACAGCAGCATCAATCTTAAATGAAAAGGCTGTAAAGGAAGCAGGAGATAACTATGGACAAAAGCCAGTAGGAACAGGTCCATTTAAGTTTGTAGCTTGGCAATCAGGAGATAAGATTGAGCTTGAAGCCTTCAATGAATACTTTGAAGGAGCACCAAAGATAAAGAAGATTACATTTAGAAACGTTGCAGAAGGTTCAGCAAGAACAATGGGACTTGAAACTGGTGAAATTGATATAGCATACGACGTTGAACCTGTAGATAAAGAAAGAGTAAAAAATAATGATAAGCTAACTTTAGTTGAAGAGCCATCATTATCAGTTGCATACATTGGTTTCAATACAAACAAAGAACCATTTAACAAAAAAGAAGTTAGACAAGCTATCAACTATGCAATAAATAGAGATGATATAATAGCTGCTGTTTTAAATGGTGCTGCTGAAAAGGCTGGTGCACCAATTGGACCAAAGGTATTTGGACACAATCCAAATATAAAGCCATATGAATATAATGTACAAAAGGCTAAGGAACTTTTAAAACAAGCAGGATTAGAAAAAGGATTTAAGACTACAATTTGGACAAATGATAACCCTGTTAGAGTACAAATAGCACAAATAGTTCAAGCACAATTAAAGGAAATTGGTATTGATGTAAAGATTGAAACATTAGAATGGGGTAGCTACTTAGATAGAACAGGAAGAGGAGAACATGATATGTTCATCTTAGGTTGGGTTACAGTAACTGGTGATGCAGACTATGGTTTATATGCACTATATCACAGCTCACAAAAGGGTGGAGCAGGTAATAGATCTTTCTATGAAAACAAAAAGGTTGATGAGCTACTTGACAAGGCAAAGGCAACAAACGATAGCAAAGAAAGAGAAAAACTATATCACGAAATACAAGAAATCGTAGTAGAGGATGCACCAGTTGCAAACCTATACTATCAAACTCAAAATGTTGGTATGCAAAAGGCTATAAAAGGTTTCAGACTACATCCAGCTGGACACCACAGGCTATATAATGTAAGTTATTAATTAAAATACTATAGTTATAAAGTGGGACCATCTGGTCTCACTTTAGTTTGTTAAGAAATAAGTAAAAATATTCTATTATTGAGAAATAAAAACTTTACTGCACTCTAACTTTAGAGCAAAGGAGGATAAATATGCGTAAGTATATAACACGTAGATTGTTAATGCTTATCCCTGTAATATTAGGGGTAACATTCATTGTTTTCTCTATTATGTATATGACACCTGGAGATCCAGCACAGATGATATTAGGTGAAAGTGCTCCAGAATCAGCAGTTAAAGCATTAAGAGAAAAAATGGGTTTAAATGATCCTTTTATAGTTCAATATGGAAGATTTGTGAAAAATGCTATTATGGGTGATTTTGGTAGATCCTATGCAACTAAAAAGGAAGTTTTTGCAGAAATATTTGCAAGATTTCCAGCTACATTACAGCTTGCATCTGTAGGTGTTTTAGTTGCAGTTTTAATAGGTGTTCCTGTAGGTATAATATCTGCTACTAAACAATATTCTCTATTTGATAGTGTTGCTATGCTTTTAGCATTACTTGGAGTTTCAATGCCAAACTTCTGGCAAGGACTTATGTATATATTATTGTTTTCAGTAACATTAGGATGGCTTCCATCTGGTGGTTACGGTAGCTTTAAGCACTTTATACTTCCAGCATTAACACTTGGAACAAGTACAGCGGCAGTTATAGCAAGAATGACTCGTTCATCTATGCTTGAAGTTATAAGACAAGATTATATTAGAACAGCAAGAGCAAAAGGAGTAGAAGAAAAGAAGGTTATTTTAAAACACGCACTAAAGAATGCATTAATTCCAATAATAACTGTTGTAGGATTACAATTTGGTCATCTACTTGGTGGTGCAGTTTTAACAGAAACAGTATATTCATGGCCAGGTATTGGGCGTTTACTTGTTGATGCAATAAAGCAAAAGGATACACCAATGGTTCAAGCAACTGTTGTTTTTATAGCTGTTACCTTTAGTATTGTAAATCTTGCAGTAGATATACTTTATGCTTATGTTGATCCAAGAATAAAATCACAATACAAGTAAGCTACTTGTGAAAGGAGGCTTAAATATGGCGAATGTAGCTAATTTACAAACAGCTGATGTAAAGAAAACGAAAAAGAGAAGTATGTGGGTTGAAGTTGCAAGAAGAATGGCTAAAAATAAAATGGCTATGGTTGGATTAGGCATTATAGTTGTATTAGTGCTTTTAGCATTATTTGCTGATGTTATCGCACCATATGAAGAGGTTGTTATTAAACAAAATCTTTCTATGAGACTTAAGGGACCAAGTGCTGAACACTGGTTAGGAACAGATGAATTTGGTAGAGATATTTTTGCAAGAATAATACACGGTGCAAGAGTTTCCTTAAAGGTTGGTATAGTTGCAGTAGGTATTTCTATATTTATTGGGGGTTCACTTGGTGCAATAGCAGCTTACTATGGTGGTAAAGTGGACAACCTTATAATGAGATTTATGGATATTCTACTTGCGGTTCCAAGTATACTACTTGCTATAGCAATAGTTTCAGCATTAGGTTCAAGTTTGTTTAACTTAATGCTTGCAATTGGTATTTCATCTGTACCATCTTATGCAAGAATAGTTAGAGCTTCTGTTCTTTCAATTAAAGACCAAGAATTTATAGAGGCAGCAAGGGCAATAGGTGCAAATGACTTTATAATAATAACAAGACATATAATACCAAATGCTTTAGCACCAGTTATAGTTCAAGGTACGTTAGGGGTTGCTGGAGCAATACTTTCAACAGCAGGTCTTAGCTTTATAGGATTAGGTATTCAACCACCAGCACCAGAATGGGGTTCAATGCTTGCAGGTGGAAGAGCATACTTAAGAGAAGCTTGGCACGTTACAACATTCCCAGGGCTTGTTATTATGATAACTATTTTAGCATTAAACTTACTTGGGGATGGTCTAAGAGATGCACTTGATCCAAAGCTTAAGCAATAAAAATTGGACCTGAAGGGAGTGTAAAATATGAATGAAAAACTTCTTGATATAAAAAATTTGACAATTCATTATATAACTGATGATGGAGTTGTAAAGGCGGTTAATGGAATAGATATTGAGCTAAACAAAGGTGAAACTTTAGGTTTAGTTGGAGAAACAGGGGCAGGAAAAACAACAACTGCACTTGGAATTATGAGATTAGTTCCAAATCCACCAGGTAAGATTTTAAGTGGCGAGATTACTTTCGAGGGAAAAGACCTATTAAAGTTGCCTGAGGGAGAAATGAGAAAAATAAGAGGGAATAAAATATCAATGATATTCCAAGATCCTATGACATCATTAAACCCAGTTATGACAGTTGGAGAACAGCTTGCAGAAGTTATACAAATACACGAAGGGTTAAGCAATGAAGAGGCAATTGAAAAAGCTAAGAAGATGCTTGAGATGGTTGGTATTCCTGGGGAAAGACATACAGATTATCCACACCAATTTTCAGGTGGTATGAAGCAGAGAGTTGTAATTGCAATAGCTCTTGCATGTAATCCGCAACTTCTAATTGCCGATGAGCCAACAACTGCACTTGATGTTACAATTCAAGCACAAGTGTTAGATTTGATGAAGAGATTAAAGGAAGAATTTAATACAGCAATGATACTTATAACCCACGATTTAGGAGTTGTTGCGGAAGTTTGTGATAAGGTTGCAATAATGTATGCTGGTGAAATAGTTGAATCAGCATCACTTGAAGATTTGTTTGAAAAACCAAAGCATCCATATACATTAGGATTATTTGGTTCAATACCAAATCTTGAGGAAGAAGTAGAGAGATTAAATCCTATAAAAGGTTTAATGCCAGACCCAACAAATTTACCATCTGGATGTCCATTCCATCCAAGATGTCCAAAGGCTAAGGATATTTGTAAAATTCAAGTTCCAAAAACAACTGATTTAGGAAATGGTCACAAGGTAAGATGCTTGATATATGAAGGACTTGTTGAAGCATAGGAGGTGCAACAGATGGCTGAAAAGTTATTAGAGGTTAAAAACCTTAAAAAATACTTTAAAGTAAAAGATGGATTTTTGCATGCTGTTGATAATGTTAATTTTTCTATAAATAGAGGAGAAACTTTAGGTGTTGTTGGAGAATCAGGTTGTGGAAAGTCAACTACAGGTAGAGTTGTATTAAGATTAATAGAAGCAACCGATGGAGAAATTTTATTCGAAGGAAAAGACATAAGAAAGTTTAATAAAAATCAATTAAGAGATTTAAGAAAGGAAATGCAAATAGTTTTCCAAGATCCATATGCTTCATTAAACCCAAGAATGACAGTTAGTGAAATAATTGCAGAGCCTTTGAAGATACACAAGCTTGTAAAGAATAAAAAAGAGTTAGATGAAAGAGTTTCACAGCTTATGGAAACAGTTGGACTTGCAGAGAGACTTTATAATACTTATCCTCACGAGTTAGATGGTGGTAGAAGACAGAGAATAGGTATTGCAAGAGCTCTTGCACTTAATCCAAAGTTTATTGTATGTGATGAGCCAGTTTCAGCACTTGATGTTTCAATTCAGGCTCAAATATTAAACTTAATGCAGGATTTACAAGAAGAACTTGGTTTAACATATATGTTTATTACGCATGACTTATCTGTTGTTAAGCATATATCTGATAATATTGCAGTAATGTATTTAGGACAAGTTGTTGAACTTGCATCTTCAAAGGAACTATTTAAAAATCCAGTACATCCATATACAAAAGCGCTGCTATCAGCAATACCAGTGCCAAGTATAAAAAATAAGAGGGAGAGAATTATATTAAAGGG
>JAOAAJ010000008.1 GCA_026418935.1 Caloramator sp.
ATAAATGCTATGATTTTAAATGAGATTAATGTTCCGCTTGGAATTTTTCCTTATGGAACAGCAAATGACTTTGCATCACATTTAGGAATACCAAGGAAAATTACGGAAGCCTGTGATGTAATTGCAAAGGGTAAACTTAGTGAATTTGATTTAGGAAAGATAAATGATAGGTATTTTATAAATGTTGCAGCAGGAGGGCTTTTAACTGACGTATCACAAAAAATAGACATAAATATGAAAAATACACTTGGAAAAGTAGCATATTATTTAAAGGGAATAGAGCAACTTCCAAATTTTAGAGCTTTTCCAATTAAAATAAGCTGTGATGGAAAAACTATTGAGGAAAATATATATTTATTTGTTATATTAAATGGATCAAGTGCAGGAGGATTTAAACTTGCACCAGATTCAACAGCAAATGATGAGACACTAAATTTAATTGCAATAAAGCAGTGTAATCTTGTTGAACTATTTAACCTTTTCTTAAAAATGTTAAAGGGAGAACATTTAGAGAGTAGTAATGTAATATACTTAAAAAGCAGTGAATTTAAAATAGAATGTAGTGAAAACATAGAGACAGACATAGATGGAGAAGTAGGTCCTGATTTTCCACTTAACGTAAGAATATCCTCTAAAAAGATAAAAATATTTACACCTTGAGGTAATAAATAAAAAAATTCATTAATATTAATTAATTAGTAGCAATCTAAAAGAGGTAAAAGGTGAAGACTTTATTATCATTAATTTTTATATGCTGGGTTTTGTGTTTATTTAACTTTTACATTTTATTAAAGAAAAAACAAAAGTATAGCATTATATTAGGTTTATTATTTTTAATATCATCCTTTAGGTATATTTTAATTTATCTATTTTTAAATGTTAAAAAGTTGAATAGTTTGTTTTACTTAGGCAAGTTTACTCTAATTCCAGTTATACTTTTTACAATAGTTATATACTATATATATATTTTAAATAGAAAATCGACAATTGGATTAATAGACAAATTACTTATTTTAGTGTTTTTAATATTAGAAACATATATAATTTATATTACACCAAATAATTTTATAAAATATAACGGTGGATTTAAGTTTATATGCAGTGGTGATTACAAAAATTACTTAATACTCTTGATATCATTTTTTGCATTGTTATTTATTTTTATCTCTTCAAATTATTTTAGAGTAACTAATTCAGTCTATTTTAAAACTGTTAATATAATCTATATTATTGGATTTTTATTGTTTTTAATTCAAGTTATTTCAATTTTTGTAGGAATGGAATTAAAAACCATGACACTAATCCCAGAGGCAATTTTACTTTTAGGGGTATTTTTAGATAACTGTTTAACTTAATAAATATATATGCTACTAAATTTTATAGTTGAAGTTTAATAAAGCCCCATGAAAGGATTTAATTAGGCTTTATAACGAACATCTTAAAATCCTTCATGGGGCTAAATATTTTTGCTTATTTACTTAATTTCCTATATAATTTTATCCTACTTCTTATTACAAAATAAAGTAATGATATTATAAAGGTTATTCCTACAATTAGTCTATAATACTCCTTTATAGATGATTTTATTATTTCCATATTATCTCCTGTAAGTGCTCCAGCAGAAAACAGCATTGTGTTATGTAAAACATTAGCTAATAAAATAGATATAGTAGCAGGTATTAGTGGAAGTTTAAAAATACCTGCTGCTATAAAGGTAAGAGAGCCAAGTCCTGGTATAAACTTATTTATAAGAATAAAAAACACACCATATTTTCTAAACCAATCCTCTAACTTATGAAGTTTATCAAGATTAAAAAATTTAATCATAAACCTATTGCTTAATATAGTATCTGATTTTTTATAGCTTAAGTAGTATAGAAGCATACTACTTAAGAAGGAACCAGAGATAGTAGAAAGGAGCATTAAATATTTATTAAATCCCATCCTATAGGTTATGTACCCTTGAAAAATAGTTATTGTATCTCCAGGGTATGGAGGGAAGAGTATTTGTAAACAGGAATTTAAAAAGAAAAATAAATATGTTCCTAATAAACTTTTATCCACTAATGATTTAACTACAATAAGAATCTGCCTTTCCATTTATCATCTACCCTTTTTAACCTTAGATTTCTTAGGTGGAATCAAGCATTTTTTACCATATCCAATTAAATCCTGTCTTCCTGCTTTTATAAGGGCCTTATATACTAAATCATAGTTTTTAGGGTCTCTAAACTGTAAAAGAGCTCTTTGCATTTCCTTTTCCTCTTTAGTTTTAGGTACATATACCTTTTCACCTGTAAAAGGATTAATTTCTGTGTAATACATTGTTGTTGATAAACTTCCTGGTGTTGGGTAAAAATCCTGTACCTGCTCTGGGTTATATCCCATATCCCTTATATATTCTGCAAGCTCTATTGCACTTTTTAATGTACTTCCAGGATGGCTTGACATTAGATATGGTACCAAAAATTGATTTAATTTAAATTTTCTATTCTTCTCAAAATATTTTTTTACAAAGGCGTCATATACTTTTCTATTTGGTTTTCCCATAAGGTTTAATACTTCATTGGAAATATGTTCAGGTGCAACCTTTAATTGACCACTTATATGGTGCTTAATAAGCTCATCAAAAAACGCCTCATTTTTATCAAGCATAAGGTAGTCGTATCTTATACCAGAACGTATAAATACTTTCTTTACACCTTTAATTTTTCTAATTCTTCTTAGCATATTTAAGTATTCGGAGTGGTCAACTTCTAAGTTTTTACAAGGGGTTGGAAAAAGACACTGCCTATTTTTACATATTCCCTGTTCAATTTGTTTTTTACAGGAGAGTTTTCTAAAGTTAGCAGTAGGACCTCCTACATCGTGGATATAACCCTTAAAATTAGGAAGCTTTGTTAATGCTTCAGCCTCCTTTATTATTGATTCTTCACTTCTTGACTGTATTACCCTTCCTTGATGAAAATTCAATGCACAGAAGGAGCATCCGCCAAAACATCCCCTATGGGATGTTATACTAAATTCAACCTCCTTCAATGCGGGTATACCACCCTGTGATTTATATATTGGATGGTATGTTCTATTATATGGAAGAGAATATACAAAATCCATTTCATCCTTAGAAAGTGGTAGGGAAGGTGGATTTTGTACTACATACTTGTTGTCGTGTTTTTGAATTAGCGTTTTTCCCTTTATCGCGTCCTGTTCTTCATATTGTATCTTAAAGGCCTTTGCATATTCTTTTTTATTTGTAGATACTTCTTCGAAGCTTGGAAGTATTATATAATCTTTTAAATCGTTAATTTCAGAAGTTAAATAACAGGTTCCCCTTATATCCTTTATATCTTTAATATTTTTCCCAAATTGAACAAGGTTAAGTATTTCCATTAAAGGTTTTTCTCCCATACCATATATAAGTAGGTCTGCACTACTATCTACAAGTATGGAATTTCTAACTTTATCATCCCAGTAGTCATAGTGGGCAAATCTTCTAAGACTTGCCTCAATTCCACCAATTATTATAGGTACATCTTTATATGCTTCTCTTAATCTGTTACAGTAAACAATTACTGCTCTATCAGGCCTATATCCTGCCTTACCACCAGGTGAGTAGGCGTCGTCATTCCTTCTTTTTTTATGTGCTGTATAGTGATTTACCATAGAGTCTATATTACCAGATGATACAAGAAAAGCAATTTTTGGCTTTCCAAGCCTCATAAAATCCTCTTTACTCTTCCAGCTTGGTTGAGGTATTATTCCGACTGTAAAGCCATAGTGTTCAATAATTCTTGTAATTATAGCGTGACCAAAGGAAGGATGATCAACGTATGCATCACCAGATATATATATAAAATCAAGTTGGTCTATGTTTCTCTTCTTCATATCTTCTCTGCTTATGGGTAAAAAATCTGCCATAAAATCACCTCTTTTTGTATTGTTTTAGTATTATAACACAAAAATAATAATATAAAAAGAAAATAGGTATTTTAAGCAAAATGTGATAAAATGTTAAGAGAAGTTAAAAGGGGTGGTATATTGAAAAAAATAACAATTGTTTTATCTATACTTTTAGTATTTATGTTTGTGTATTATATTTATGATGTGGATATTAAGGAGAAAAGTAATAATATAATAGAAAATATAAAATGGTGTCCAGATAACAAAAAGGTTGCTTTAAAATATGAAAATGAATATAAAATAGTTGATTTAAGTGGAAGATTACTGTATACAGTAGAGGAGAGTGGAATTAAATATAAAAATTATAATTGGATTTTATTAAATGGCAATTGGAATTTTACAGAGTTTAAAGTCGATGAAATACCAAAGAATTTAAAACTTACGAAAAATAAGATAAGAGGGGAATTATATGATCCAGTATACAATATATCAGGAAATATTATGATAACTAAAACGATATCAAATTCAACTTTATATTTAATTGCTGTTGATAAAAATACAGGGGAATATAATACTATATTAAATTTAGAAGACGCACAGAAGATAGATGTTAAATATATAGATAAGTATAGAACTGTAGTTAAGGTTACAGAAAATAATATAGATAGACTTTATTTAATGGATATAGAAAAAGACTATGTTGTTTATAATTTATCCGAACTAAAAAATATAGATTTAGCTTTAAAAGTTTTAAATTTAAAGGAGGATTCTATAACAACCATAACAAACTACAGATACAATGATATATACATAAATTATTTGGATATAAAAAAATTAAAGCTTGTATATAATGATTTGAATACAAAGGATTATTATTATATAGATTATAAAAACAGATTCAAGATAGAGCTATCAGATATATATTCTGTTGCAATAGACGATGATTATTTATATTTGGTATGTAGAACAGGAGATACATTTAAAATATTTCAGGTTGATATAAAGAATAATGTTTATAATAACATATATAAAAGTAATAACTTAATTGAAGATATTAGACTGGTAAATGGCGAGTTGTATTTTACAGAGCTTAATGTTGTAAACAACATTAGTGCCTATAAACTTTTTAAATACTCAAATGGTAAGCTTAAGCAGATATGTGAAAATAGCAGATAGAAATTAAAACTATGATAGTTGGTAACGTAATCTATCATAGTTTTTTCATTTTATCAATTAAAATTAAGGAGTTTTTGTAATAATTTATAATGTTTTTTGGAAATAATAAGATAATGAAGGAGGGGATGTAATTTGAAAAAGGCATTTTTAGTTTCTTGGGTAGCATTTATGATGTATTTTGCATATTTTATTACTATAAGTGTTATTAATGCCCAAACCTATTCCTATGGTTCAAGAGGAGATGTTGTTAAAGAAATTCAAACAAGATTAAAAAGGTGGGGCTATTATAATGGAGCAATAGACGGTATATATGGATACCAGACCTATACAGCAGTTAAAAACTTTCAAAGAAAGAATGGCCTTAATCCAGATGGAGTTGCAGGGCCTAAGACATTAGCAGCACTTGGAATAAATGTTTCACAAAATAAAACTCAAAGTACTGCAGGCTCAGGCTCTCAAAACTTAGATTTACTTACAAGAGTTATAAATGGTGAGGCAAGAGGAGAGCCCTATATAGGTCAGGTTGCAGTAGGAGGAGTTGTTTTAAATAGAGTTAGAGACCCAAGATTTCCATCAACAATACCAGGTGTAGTTTATCAGCCTGGTGCCTTTACAGCAGTTGTAGATGGTCAAATAAACGCAGGAGTTGTTGATAGTTCAAAAAAGGCAGCAATAGATGCGTTGAACGGCTGGGATCCATCAGGAGGAGCAATTTATTATTATAATCCAGAAAAAACAACAAATAAGTGGATATTATCAAGACCTGTCATAAAGGTTATTGGTAAACATATATTTTGTAAATAAAATACATAAAAAAATTTAAAAATATTTATTGATTTTTTTAATAGATTTGCATATAATATAAATAAGAAATCCGAGTAAATTAATAGGAATTAAACACTGTGAAGAGGGAAAGTAGATTATATAACGCTTTACAGAGAGGAACCCCTTGGCTGAGAGAGTTCTAAGCAGAGTATAATTGAAGTGCCCCTTGGAGTGTTGAGCCGAACATACAAGTAGGCTTCTACGGGAGCTCCCGTTAAAGAGATAGGGCATGTTAGTGCCTGAAGATGAGATAGGCTTTTTATAGCCTAAACAGAGTGGAACCGCGGAAGTAAACCTTCTGCCTCTGTATATACAGGGGTAGAAGGTTTTTAATTTGTAAAAAAATGTATAGTTGTGCAAACAAAAGGTGCCAGGTACCAAAATTTGTATTAAGATTTCAATTATTTTAGGAGGGGTTAATATGATTTTAAATAATATCTATGAAGCAATAGGAAAAACACCAATAGTTAAGTTAAACAATATGGTAGATGAAAATAGTGCAGAGGTTTATGTTAAGGTAGAGTTCTTTAATCCAGGGGGGAGCGTAAAGGATAGAATTGCTCTCTCTATGATTGAAGAGGCTGAAAAAAGAGGTCTTATTAAAAAAGGAGATACCATAATAGAACCTACAAGTGGAAATACAGGCATAGGGCTTGCAATGGTTGCAGCAGCAAAGGGATATAGATTGATTTTGGTTATGCCTGAAACAATGAGTATAGAAAGAAGAAAGATACTTAAGGCATATGGTGCAGATATAATATTGACTGAAGGTTCTAAGGGAATGAAGGGAGCAGTTGAAAAGGCAAATGAACTTTCAAAGGAAAATGGATATTTTATGCCAATGCAGTTTGAAAATATATATAATCCAAAGGCACATATGAATACAACTGCTTTAGAAATACTTGATGATATGAAGGGTAAAATTGATATGTTTGTAGCAGGAGTAGGTACTGGAGGAACTATAACTGGAGTTGGAGAAGTTTTAAAGGAAAGAGTAGAAAATATTAAAATTGTAGCAGTAGAACCAAAGGATTCTCCAGTATTATCAGGAGGTAATCCAGGACCACATAAAATACAAGGTATTGGAGCAGGATTTATCCCAAAGATTTTAAAAAGAGAAGTAATTGATGAAATAGTTACTGTCTCAAATGAAGATGCAATGAGATATGCAAGGGAAATTGCTAAAAAAGAGGGTATATTAGTTGGAATATCATCAGGTGCAGCATTATATGCAGCACTTCTTAAGGCAAAGGAACTTGGAAAAGGTAAAAAAATAGTGGTTCTGCTTCCTGATACAGGGGAGAGATATTTATCAACAGAATTGTTTAATGAGGAGTGATTATTATGTTTAGAACTTTATATAGAGAAGCAAAAAATATTATGGAAAAGGACCCAGCTGCAAAGAATATGCTGGAGGTAATACTTTGTTATCCAGGACTTTATGCAGTTCTTTTCTACAGACTATCCCACAAACTTTATAAGAGAAGAATGTTTGTGTTGGCAAGAGTTATATCACAAATTGCAAGAAACCTAACAGGAATAGAGATACACCCAGGTGCCAAAATAGGAAAAGGACTTTTTATAGACCACGGTATGGGAGTTGTTATTGGAGAGACTGCTGAAGTTGGAGATAATGTAACCATCTATCACGGTGTTACTCTTGGTGGAACAGGAAAAGATAAGGGAAAAAGACATCCAACAATAGGAAATAACGTAGTTATAGGAGCAGGAGCAAAGGTTTTAGGTCCAATTACTGTTGGGGATAATGTAAAGATTGGTGCAAATGCAGTTGTATTAAAGAACATTCCACCTAATGTAACTGTAGTTGGAATTCCTGCAAAGATTGTAAGGACTAAAGAGGAAAATGTAGTGTATTTAGAGGATTATGTAATATAAAATAAGCCTGTGAGTCAGGCTTATTTTATATTGTATTCACCACTACATCCACAATTTCCGCTCTACCGTCCTTTTCGATTAAACTTATTACTGAATTAATTTGAGTATCAACTATCTTTTTATCATTAGAAACAGTTGCAATACCTATCTGTGCAAGTTGCCACTTATCGTTAAGGTCAACCTCTGCACAGGATACATTAAGAGTAGTTCTAATTTTAGTGATTAAACTCTTTATTATCTGTCTCTTTTCTTTAAGTGAAGTTGGAGAGTAGAGCATTAAAGTTATTGAAGCATATCCTATAATCATAATTATTCTCCTTTATTCAACAAATAAGAAGTTCAGTATAGCACTTACTATTGATATTATAATAGATGCAACTATTGCAGAACCAAAATTAGAAACATAAAAACCTTGTGTAACTGATGCAGCAATAGAGAGCATCAATCCGTTTATTACAAATGTAAAAAGTCCAAGAGTCATTAAATTAATAGGTAGCGAGAAAAGTAAAAAAATAGGTCTAATAAGGGCGTTTACAAGTCCAAGTATAATTGCAGCAACAATAGCAGCTAAGAAATCTCTAATTTCTACTCCCTTTACAACTGAAGCTGTAATATATATAGATGCTGCGTTTAAAATTATTTTTGTTAAAATTCCCTTTTTCATTCCTTCACCTCCAGTTTTTTAATTGCATTTTTTATGTATTTTTCAAGATATTCATTTTGATTTAGACTTTTTAATATATCTAAATATATACTTTTTTTAGAGTTTCCCATGGCTATTACTAAGTTTCTTTGAAGTACTTTTTTTCCTCTCCATCCTGCAGATGTGGTTTTAAAGGTTTTGTTAAATTCGCTATTAGATAAATTCATAAAAACCTCTTCATTAATATTAATATTCCAATCTTCAGGTAAAAAGTCTACTATATTTGAAATTTGAACTCCCTTATTAAACGGGCAAACATCCTGACAGGTGTCACAGCCATATATTCTAAGTCCTAATTGTTCTTGTTCTTCTTCTGATAAATCATCCTTTTTTTGAGTAATATAAGATAAACATTTATTTGCATCAATATAATAATCTTCTTTTATTGCACCTACAGGACAGGCTGTAATACATTTATTACATTGTCCACAAAGTGAAGGTTTTGGAGTTGAAGGTTCAATATATAAATTTGTAAGTATTTCACCTAAGAAAACATAGGAACCATATTTTTCAGTTATAAGTGTAGAGTTTTTGCCATAAAATCCTATTCCACTCATGTATGCAATTTCTCTATCGTGCATAGGACTTGTATCAACAAAGGATATAGTTTTTGCATTGTAATTATTTTGTAAGAAGTTTTCAATTAGTTTTAATTTATTTTTTACTACAATGTGATAATCTTTCCCTAATGAAGATTTTGAAAAATAAGGTTTAGTTTTGTTTATTTCAATAGTTTTATATGGAAGGGCTATTGAAATAAATGTTTTGGCATCCTTCATATATTCTTTAATATTTATTCTTTTTTTGATTTCAGTAGTTTGAAATTCACAGTTATAATTATGTAGATAACTGTAATTTAATCTTTTAATAAAATCTTCTGTGTATTCTGCCCCGCAAAAACCAATATATTCAATTCCTATAGACTTAGAAAATTGGATTATTTCATTTTTAATAGACAAATTATACACCGTCCTTAAAAGTGTTTGTTGAAAAAAATAACTATTATGTTAAAATATTTTTGATATAAAAATATTTTAGGTGATTATAATGGAAAAGACAAGAGTAATTAAGATACTTCAAATTTTAAGTGAGCTTTATGGACATTTAGGATGTGCACTTAAATTTAGAACTCCCTTTGAATTGCTTGTAGCAACTATGCTGTCAGCACAAACAACAGATGTTACTGTAAATAAAGCAACAGATATTCTTTTTAAAAAGTATAATAAGCCACAGGATTTTGTAAATATACCACAGAGTGAGCTTGAGAAATACATAAGGACTTGTGGATTTTATAAAAATAAAGCAAAGAATATAATAGCTGCAAGTAGAATGATAGTTGAAGAATATAACGGAAAAGTTCCTGACTCATTAGAGGAGCTTACCAAACTTCCTGGGGTAGGGAGAAAAACTGCAAATGTTGTTTTATCAAATGCCTTTGGTAAAGATGCAATTGCAGTAGATACCCATGTATTTAGGGTTTCCAACAGAATAGGCCTTGCAAAATCAGAGGATGTACTTAAAACTGAAGAACAGCTTATGGAAAACATTCCAAAGAATATGTGGTCAAGTGCTCATCACCTGCTTATATGGCACGGAAGAAATATATGTACTGCAAGAAATCCAAAATGTTTAGAGTGCCCAATAAATGAACTTTGCGATTATTATATTAAAAATAAAAAGTCTTAAAAAGTGCATAAGGGGGTAATTAGGTGAAAAAGGGATTAAGAAATGGGCTTATAATATTTTTTTCTTTATCAATTCTTTTTATTGTTTCATCAGTTATATTTTTATTAAACAGTACAAGTAAAGCATCAAACAAAATATTTGAGGGTATCTACATTAACAATGAGTATGTTGGAGGTATGACTAAAGAGGAAGCAAAAAAAATACTTAATGAAAAGTTTAATAGTAAATTACAAAACAGAAAAATAGATATGTTTTATGGTGATAAGAAATACTCAATAGACTTTAAGAAATTAAAGGCACATTATGATGTAGAAAAGGCTGTTGAAGAAGCCTATACTTTTGGGAAAACAGGAAATATTATAGAAAAAACAATACAAAGATATAGATTAAAGAAAAATCCACATAATATACCTTTAAACTTTGTTGCAGATAATTCAATAGTACAAGGAGAAGTTAAAAAAATTGCAAAGGATATAAATAAAGAACCAATAGATGCAAAAATTAATAGAGTTTCAGGTAAATTTATAATAACACCTGAAAAGTCAGGAATTGCTGTTGATGAGCCAAAGCTTATAGAACTTATTAATAATGAGATAAAGCCAGAGGGAGAAATAAATAGAATAGAGGTGCCAACAAAGGTAGTTGAAGCAAAGGTAAAGGCAGAGGCATTATCTAATATAACAACAAAGATATCGTCATTTACAACATCCTTTAAGCCTTCAGATGTTAACAGATCAGGAAATATAAAAATAGCTGCAAATTATTTAACAGGAACAGTGATTATGCCTGGGGATATATTTTCTATGATAAAGGTTTTAGGACCAAGAAATGAAAAGCAAGGATATAAAGAGGCACCTGTTATTATAAATGGTAAGTTGGAACCAGGACTTGCAGGTGGAATATGTCAGGTTTCAACAACTATGTATAATGCGGCACTGCTTGGTAATTTTGAAATAGTAAAAAGAAGGGCCCACGGACTTGCTGTTGCCTACGTTGCACCTGGCAGAGATGCTACAATTGCAGGAGACGCTATAGATTTTCAATTCAAAAATAATTACAACAATCCTATATTTATTGAGGCTGTAGTTGAAACTTCAAAAATAACAATTAATATATATGGTGCAGATGAAAGACCAGGGCAATATGTAGAGATTATATCTGAAGTTTATCAAAGAACAGAACCAAAGGTAGAATATATAAATGATCCAACCTTGCCAGAGGGGCAAAAGGTAGTTGAGATAAAACCTATTGCTGGAATGAAGGTTAGAACCTATAGAAAGGTTTATCAAAATGGAAAGCTTGTAAAGACTGAAAAGCTTGGAGATGACACATATAAAGTATTAAACGGTAAAATAAGAGTAGGAACTAAAAAGGTAATACAAAATACACAGACACAAAATGATACAATAAATGAACAACCAGTCAATTCAGATGGGGCAGATAATGCTAATTAAAAATTTCCATTTTGGTGCATTGCACCAAAATGGAAATTAATTTAAATCTTATAAGTAAAATATTTCATTTAATGTAAAAATGTATAGGAGGGTTATAATGGGTTATAGGAAAAAAATAAATGATATTATAGAAAATGTTGGAGAGGTAATTGTAGGTAAGAAGGATGTAGTAGAAAAGGTTTTAATAGCCTTATTTGCAGGGGGGAATGCACTATTAGAGGATGTTCCAGGTGTAGGTAAAACAATGCTTGTAAAGGCGTTAGCTAAATCTATTGGTTGTGATTTTAGTAGAATACAGTTTACTCCAGACCTTCTCCCATCAGATATTACAGGAGTTAATATAATTAACCCCAAAACAGGAGAGTTTGAATTTAAGTTTGGACCAATAATGAGTAATGTGGTATTAGCAGATGAAATAAATAGAACATCTCCAAAAACCCAGTCAAGTTTACTTGAGGCAATGGAGGAAAAACAGGTTACGGTTGACAATAAAACATATAAACTTCAGGAACCCTTCATTGTACTTGCAACTCAAAACCCAATCGAATACGAAGGAACCTTTCCACTTTTAGAGGCACAGCTTGACAGATTTATGATGAAGATAAGTATTGGCTATCCAGATGAAGATGAAGAAATATTGATATTAAGAAGGTTTAAGAACAAAAATCCTTTAGAGGATTTAAAAGAGGTAGTTAAAAAGGAAGAAATTTTAAAGATGCAAAGTGAAGTAAAAGAGGTATATGTAGATGATAAAATTGAAAGATATATAGTATCTTTAGTATCAAGAACAAGAAATAGAGAAGAAATAATAATAGGGGCAAGTCCAAGGGCTACCATTCATCTATTAAAGGCAAGTCAAGCAAAGGCATATATAAATAATAGGGACTATGTTACCCCAGATGATGTAAAGCAAGTTTTTATTGAAGTCATATCCCATAGGATAGCGATAAAACCAGAAGTTAAACTTAGAGGTTTTTCTGAGGTAAAAGTACTTGAAGAAATACTAAGCCATGTAGAAGTACCTGGGGCTAAGGTATATGTATAAAATAAATAAATCCTCCATAATAATTTTAATTATATCTATCTGGTTAGTCGCAACTATTGGGAGTGAAGTTTTTTATAGGATATTTTATTTAATTTTTTTCAGCCTGTTTTTTTCAATTCTTTGGTGTATTATTAGCAAGAAAAATATAACTGCAAATCAGGATGTAGATAAAATATACTGCACCACAAATGAAGAAATCAATCTACAGACTACTGTAGAAAATAAATCGGTTTTACCTATACCTTATGTAGAGGTAGATAAAATATTTATCATAGAAGATAATTTTAAAAAGGATTATTTTTCATTGATGCCACTTGAAAAGGTTACTTTAAACAATAAAATAAATTTTAAATATAGGGGAATCTACAATTTAGGACCTATTGATATTAAGTTATGGGATGCATTTGGGATAATTTGTTTTAAAAAAAGAATAGACATAGGGAAAAAAATATATGTCTATCCTAAAATTCATTATATAGATAATTTAAAGCTACCAAATTATAGACCTCTTGGGACGCACAAGGCCAAGAGTTCAACTAATGAGGACTACACAAGTATAAGAAATATAAGAGGATATGTTGTAGGAGATAATTTAAAAAGGGTTCATTGGAAGCTTTCTGCAAAGCGTGGAGAACTACAGATAAAAGAATATGATATATCAGGAACAAATGCTGTAAATATTGTACTTGATATGACAGAGGTTTATAAAAATATGGATTTAGAGGAAACAGCAGCAGAGGTATGTATTTCTATTGTGGAGTATTTATTGAGGAATAAAATAGAGACAACACTTTATGTAGTGTCAAATAAACTATATTTTGCAGATGGAAAAAATATTAATGACTTTAAAAAGATGAGCAATTTAATTGCAACTGTAAGGGCTAAGGGGGATTTAGATGCCATTGATGTAGTAAAGGACAGAATAAAATTAAATAAAAACTCTACAATTTTATATATAACAGGCAGGATTTTAAGTGGGAAGATAAATAGACTAAATAAAATAAAGGAATATGTAAATAATTTTTATATAGTAAGCTGTGATGATGAAGAGGAAAAACAAAGCAACGTAATTTATATAACAAATTCTATTGATATAAAGGGGGGATTTATATATGAAAAATAAACCCCTTGAGTTTGTATGGTACAATTTAATACAAACTATACTTTTTGTTATAATAGTTTTTAACCTTCAAGACCTATTTAAAGTCAAGCTTTTTTCTAATTTATTGTTTTTTATCTATATTTTTATACTTATTTGCTTATTTGTTTCAAGTAGGTATAAAATTTTTAATTTAGCCATTTTGCTACTATTTATACACCCAGAAATTAAGAGCAGAGTTATTGAATTGTATATAGGTGCTGTTCCCTTTGTACAAAGTTTAATAGAAAACGGTGGACTTTTAGAAACCTACAATAGTTATTTTATAAGCCTTGTAACAATATTATTTATTCCAACCTATTTGATAGTTTACTATTTAATAAAAAGTAAAAAAAGCTCAATATTCTTATTTATAATAGGTTTGTTTGTTTTCTATGGGTTATATTACTATGATTTAGTAAATATCAATAGAGTAGTAATATATTTTACAGTCCTTTTAATGTTATATGGATACAATAATTTCAGTAAAAATACAAAATACATAGACAGCAACTTTAAAGTTCAAAAGGGATATTTTGTAAGATGGATAACCCTTATAACTATCTTCATTATGGCGACAAATTTATTTATTAAACTGCTTCCCTTTAAAAACGAACCATATGTATATATAGATGAATTAGACTTTGAATCAGGTTCAATTATAAATAGGGTTATAAACTATGAACCAAAGGTCTTTTCTCTATCTATGACAGGATATCAAAGAGATGATAAAAAATTAGGAGGACCAATAGAGGATGACAATTCAAAGGCCTTTATTGTAAAATCACCCACTACCTTAGGAGAAGTTCATTTAAGGGGTACAGTAAAGAATATCTATAATGGAAGTATGTGGACTAAACCAGAGACTAATAAATTAGAGATAACAAATGAAGTACCAGATGTTAATGATTTAAGAGAAATATATATTTTTGATAGGGATAAGCTAAAAACTATAAGTCTTGAGATAAAACCTAAATATATAAATACAGAAACTGTATTTACACCACTTTATCTACAAAATATTAATTTAAGCACAAATAAACAGTTATTTATTGATGGCGAATGGGAAGTATTCTCAAATAAAAATTTATTTTCAAAGGATACATATAATATAGTTTCTATTTACTATGACTATAACAATATAGAATATTTCTTAAAGAATAAATTAAATAAAAAATATAGCTTAAGCCAGTTTGATGTTTACCTAAATGTTCCAAATTCTGTTCCACAAAGGGTATACAGTTTAACAGAGCAAATTATTAAACAGCACAAAAACAAGAGCAATCTTGTAAAGGCAGCATTAATAGAAAGATATTTAAAATCAAATTTCAGGTATGATAAAAATGTAAGTGTTGTACCTAATGATAGAGATTTTGTAGATTACTTTTTATTTGACGAGAAGAGGGGATATTGCACCTACTATGCAAGTGCTATGGCAATAATGTGTAGAATTGCGAATATACCTACAAGATATGTAGAGGGTTTTACGGTAAATGTAACTGAGGGAGAAAATGTTGTTTACAATAAAAATGCACACGCTTGGGTTGAGGTGTACACAGAGGAATTAGGTTGGGTTACATATGATGCAACGCCAGGTCATATAAGTATATCAGACTACCTCCCACAATCTCTCTTTTTAATAGAAGAGCAGAAGGAAACTGAAAAGGAGCAAAAAGAACCTGAGCCTACAGAACAAAAGGATAAAATTAAGGAGAAGGAAGAGACTAAAGATAGGGAACAAAAGGAGAAGGAAGAGGAGGCAAAAATAAAATTAAATATCCCAAGGTATGTGTATTTTATATCTGTTATTCTTTTACTATATTTAGTTGTATATATGTTTGTTTCTACAAAAATAGATAGGCTGAATAAAATAGTTAATAAAATTGTATTCTACGGAAAGCTAAACAAAATAAAATATTCAAAGGATATGACAATAAGGGAATATATTGAAAAAATAGAAAAAGAGCTTCAAGTTGATTTGAACAAGGTCAAGGATATTCTTGACGCATATTATTATGGTGGACGAAAAATAAGTGAACACGATTTTAACCTTTTAAAGAGAAAGGAAAAGTTAATTTCAAAAATGACAAAGGAAAGGGTTAAAATAAAATATTATTTAAGAAAGACTATTTATATTTTAGCAAGACCGTTTTATTATATATTTGCATATATTAGAAAAAATGTAATATAATATTTATAGAGTTTTAAATCTATTATATTAAAGGCGGGTGTGGCGAAATTGGCAGACGCACTGGATTCAGGTTCCAGCGTTTTATAACGTGCAGGTTCGAGTCCTGTCACCCGCACCAAAAAGTATTTATGCTATGAAAAAACTTTTCATAGCATTTTTTATTCGACAAATTAACCAAAATTAATATATGTTTTAATACACGAAAAAATGAATTTTTGATATAATAAAGATGCATATTTTAACTACATAAATATAGGAGGACTATATGAGATTAAGAAAGAAACCTTGGGCAAGACCTGAACTTGAGGCTTGCAGCTTTGTAGTAACAAATCCATCTCAACATAAAGGTAAATGGAAGGACTTTTTTAATAATGATAATGATATATATTTAGAGTTAGGATGTGGACGTGGAAAGTTCATAGCTGAAAATGCAGTAAAGAATAAGGATAAAAATTTCATAGGAATAGACATAAAGGATGAAGTACTTGTATATGCAAAAAGAAGGGTTGAAGAAGTATTCAAAGAAAATAACAAAGAGATAGACAATGTAGCACTAATTCCAATGGAAATTGCCTTTATTGAAAATGTCTTTGACAAGGATGAGGTATCAAGAATATATTTGAATTTTTCAACTCCATGGCCTAAAAAAAGACATAACAAGAGAAGACTAACTTATGTAACTTTTCTTGAAAGATATAAGAAGTTTTTAAAGAAGGAAAGTGAGATATGGTTTAAGACAGACCAAGAGGACTTTTTTAATGATTCTATTGAATATTTTAAAGAGGCTGGATTTGAGATTAAATATCTAACTTATGATTTACATAGTAGTGATTTTAAAGAAAATATTATGACAGAATATGAAACAAAATTTTCTTTAATGGGAATGAAGATAATGTTTTTAATAGCAAAATTGAAATAGGAGGATTACTATGTCAATTACAATAAAGAAGTTTATTGAGGATTTAAATTTAGAGGTATTGGTGGAGGGAAATGAGGATAGAGAGATAAACTGCAACGATATAATAAGACCAGGTCTACAGTTTGTTGGATACTATGACTATTTTGTAAATACAAGAATACAAATTGTAGGAAATGCAGAGTGGCACTATTTAAACAATCTTGAGCCTCAAGTCAGGAGAGAGCGATTAGTAAAATACTTTCAATATGATTTGCCTTGTATAATATTTGCAAGAAACCTACAGCCTCACAGGGAATTCATGGAGCTTGCAAGAGAAAAACAAATATGGGTT
Source organism: Caloramator sp. (assembly GCA_026418935.1). Taxonomy (GTDB): domain Bacteria; phylum Bacillota; class Clostridia; order Clostridiales; family Caloramatoraceae; genus Thermobrachium. The sequence goes on from JAOAAJ010000008.1 coordinate 17,265, forward strand.
TTAAGAAGTACAAGGGTAACAACAAGGCTTGTTAATAAGGTAATAAACTACTTAGATAGAGCACTTGCTAAAACAACTACAATGCATGGAGTTTTAGTGGATGTTTACGGGATAGGGATTTTAATAACAGGTGAAAGTGGAATAGGTAAGAGTGAGGCAGCACTTGAATTAATTAAAAGAGGACATATGCTTATAAGTGATGATGCAGTTGAGATTAAATTAGTTGATGGAGTTTTATATGGAAAGAGCCCCTATATAACATCAGGAATGCTTGAAGTTAGGGGGCTTGGAATAATAAATATACAGTCTTTATATGGGCTAAGTTCAATTTTAGAGGAAAAAACAGTTGATTTAGTTATACACTTAGAAAAGTGGAGAGATGAGGATGATTTTGATAGGATTGGAACACCTGAATATATTAATATTTTAAATATACCAGTAAGAAGACTTAGAATGCCAGTTAAGCCTGGTAGAAATTTAGCAGTTATAATAGAGGCAGCAGCTGCAAACTTTAGATATGGAAGAATGATGTTGGAGGCACCTATAGATACTATAAATAGAAGAATAGATGATGTTATGAAGGGAAAAATGGAATAAAACTATGAAGGCTATGGTCTTCATAGTTTTTAATTTTTTAGATTTTAGCAGGAGTTTTTATCAGATTATAGAATATATTAAATATAATTATAGTTAATTTAAGGGGGATTACTAACTTGAAAAGGCTATTTAAGGGTCTAATCATAGGAGTTCTTTTATTAAGTATAATAACTACCTTTTATAGATATGGGCAGAAGGTTTTAGAGAGAAAAAATACATACATAGATTTAAAGGAAAATTGGCAGGTTACATTTGATGGTATAAACTATTTTACTCAGGATATACATTTAAGAAGTGTTTTAGGTGAAAAGGATAAACAAGATAAAATTGTTAAGTTTAAAAGAAGCTTTTATTTGACAGATAGTTTAAAAAGTGAAAATATAGCATTATCAATAGGAGGTATACACTTAGGTCATAGGGTCTACATTAATGGTCATTTAATAGGAGAGTCTCCCTTTGATGACTTTATCTATAATGATTGGAATACAAGATATACCTATTTTATCCCAAAAGAATTTGTTAATGTTGAAGGAAAAAATGAAATAGAGATTGAAATGAAGTCATCCTATGAATATGGTTCGAGTCAGGATATATATATTGGTCCTTTAAAGGATTTAGCTAAAAAGGATAAGTTTATAAATAGCTATTTTATGTCAATATATTTTTCTCTGGCAATTATTAATTTTATATTAGCAGCATATTTTGTTAATATGTATAGGTTAAATAAATTTAATAGGAAATATCTTTATTTTTCACTTACTCTTATTTGTATTTCTTCATACTATTCTAATTATTTTATTATAAGTAGTATATTGGGATATTTAGGATTTCAAAAGATTATATTTTCTTCAGTTTATTTAGCAATTTTATCCTTTATTTTATTTTTAAGAAAAAACTATGGAATAGAGGATACAAAATTGAGTAAGTACTTATTTTCTTTATATGCTATAGCGGTTTTTGTTATAATGGCTATTTCAAATGATGTTTATACATTAACTTTGTTAAGAAAAAAGTTTAATATAGTTGTTATAGCTGCACTTATTTATATAATTTACATTACAATTTATGTATTTAAAAAGTATGTAAAAAACAAATTGCTCTATTTAATTGTTTATACTCTTTCTACTCTTATGATATTAAGGGATGTACTTGTTGATTTGTCTATTTTGAAATCATATAATGCCTTTCACTATAATAGTTATGCCATTATGATAATTCTTTTTTATATGGCCTATGAACTTTCATCAGAACAAAATATAATTTATTTAAATTCTATTAAGGACCCACTTACAGGTCTATATAATAGACGTTTTTTAGATAGTTATGTTTGCAATGCCTTAAACAAAAAAGGTTATTATACTCTTTTCATAATAGACTTTGATAATTTCAAAAATATAAACGACAAATATGGCCATATTGTAGGGGATGTGGTTTTAAAAAATGCAGCAGATATCATAAATAAAAGACTTCCTGAAAATTGCATAGCGGCAAGATATGGAGGAGAAGAATTTATAGTTTTTTGCCAAAAATCGAAAGCCTTTTCTATTAGTTTGGCAGAAAATATAAGACGTGATATAGAGAGATTTAACTGGTCAAAGGAAATTAAAGATAAGGATATAAAGGTTACAGTAAGTATAGGTGCAGTTGAGTTTGATTATAGAGATGAGTTTATAAATGCACTAAAGCTTGCAGACTCAGCGTTATATAGAGCAAAAAGTAATGGAAAAAATAGAGTTGAGTGGATAACATAGGGGCTTAAAAAAGCCCCTATGTTATCTTCTTGTTTTTAATAGGTTCCTTACCTTTTTTACTCCCTCAATATCCTCTATTATTTCTATTGCCATTTCTATTTCACTTCTACCATTTACAAAGCCTGAAAGTCTAACATATCCATTATCCACAGAAATATTAAGGTCGTTATTACTTATACCGTGATTTCTAAGTTCCTCAACTATTTTATTAGTTAATGTTATATCGTCAATTTTGCCTTCATCCTTAACCTTCATATTTGAAACAACGTCTTTAACACCAAAGGCTTCCTTGGCAGTTTCCATAGCCTGTCTTTTTACCTTTGCTGTATCAACAGTTCCCATAAGTATTGCTGTTCCACCCTCAACCTTAACACCTACAGAATTAAGGTCTGGGTTATTCTTTAGCTTATTTATAACTTCAAATTCTGCTTCCTTGTCTGTAAATGTTCCATCTGTTGATATAGTAAGGGAATTTTCAAGTTTTTTAATACCATCTATTCTTCTTACAAGTTCTTCAATTTTAACTTTTTCTGAAAGAGTGTCTACTATACCAGAAATTGTTACGTGTCCATCAACACACCTTACCTTTATATCGTAGGATAGTTCCTGAAGTTCATCCTCTAATAGATTTCTTATTCTTTCAACTATTTCAGAATCATTGTACATAATATCACCCCTTTATAATATTTTTAGCATTCATAAAATTTTAATTCGTACTTCTTTCTATGGTATTATTTTGAAATTAGTTGGAAAAATAAAAATAGAGGTGATATTATGATTGAACAGGTTTTGGTTGAGGACTTTAATAAAAATTTAACCTTAATTTCTAATTTTGTTGCACAAAATAGCAATTTTATAAAAAAAGAAATACTAATAAATGGTAAAGTTAGTGCCTATGTTCTTTTTATAGATGGACTTGCAGATAAAAACTATGTTGAAGAAGCAATAATAAAACCTTTTTTATATAAGGTGGATATAGATATAACAAAGGAAGAAGATTTATATGAAGTATCTAAAAAATATCTATTTGTAAGTAGTTTCAGGCTAAATAATAACGCAAAGGATGTTGGTGCAGAACTACTTAGTGGAAAAACTGTAATTATTGTTAATGGAATAAAAAGTGCAATGATTTTAGATACAATAAATCCAAAATACAGAGATATACAGGAATCTACATCAGAAAAGTCTATATTAGGAACAAGAGAGAGCTTTACCGAAAATATAAACTTAAATTTAACATTAATACAGAGAAAAATAAAAAGCCCAAGCCTTAAAATAGAAAGATTTGTTGTAGGTGAAAAGACAAGAACAGAATGTGCTCTTGTATATTTAGAGGATGTAATAGATAAAGAGCTTCTAAATACAATAAAATCAAGAGTTTTGACAGTAAAGGCACCAGCAATGTTAACAACTGGTGTATTTGAACAGTTTATTGAAAGAAGGCCCTTTAATTTATTTCCACAGGCAAAAAATACAGAAAGGCCAGATAAGGTTGTTTTTGACCTTTTAGAGGGAAAGGCAGCAATATTTATAGCAGAATCCCCTTCTGTGCTTGTTGTTCCAGCATCTTTTATAGAATTTTTTCAAGGCTTTGAGGATTATTCAGAGAGGATTATAATATCAAATTTCTCAAGAATAACAAGATTTTTGGCAGTAATTACAGTTTTAATATTAGGACCTATATATCTAACCCTTCTTTTGTATAATGCAGAGCTTTTCCCATATCAACTTATGAAGGTAATTATTGATTCAAGAAAGGGTATTCCACTTCCTCCATTTTTAGAGATACTTGCGATGGAACTTTGTATTGAAATATTAAGAGAAGGAGGAGTAAGGCTTCCAAACCCAGTTGGAACAACCCTTGCAATAGTAGGTGGTATTGTTATAGGGGATGCAGCAACAAAAGCAAATATTGTAAGCCACGCAACACTTTTTGTGGTCGCAATAACAGTTGTTTCAACATTTTTGATTCCTAACTATCAAATGGCTTTAAGCATTAGATTTTTAAGATTTCCTATGCTTATCCTTGCACAGATGTTTGGATTTTATGGAATTTTAATTGGCTTTTATATTTTACTTGTGGCACTTGTTAAGCTTGATTCCTTTGGAATACCATATTTTTCACCTATGGCTCCATCAAGATTTAAGGACTTTGGAGATGTATTTGTAAGGTCAAATATAAGAAAGGTATTTAATGAGCCTGTTAGCTTAAAACCTAGTTTATCTAGGAGGAATAAAAATGAATAAGAATAATACAATAACAAGAAATCAATACTTCTTTGTAATTCAAAGTGCAATGATAGGAATAGGAGTAATTAGTTTAGCAGCAGGTGTTACAAAAAAAGCACAGCAATCTGGTTGGATTGCTATAATAATTGCAGGAATATATCCTATTCTTTGTGTTATTTTAAGCTATGAAATTTATAAAAACTTAAATTTTATAGAATATACTCAAGCAAGTGAACAGCTATTTGGAAAGTTTTTAACTAAAATATTTACAGTTTTATTTTCTATAAACTTTTTATTTCTTGAAGGAGCAGTAATATCAGGACTTGCAAATGAACTTACATTTTCAACAATAAAGTTTTTATCACCCTATGTGGTAGTATTTTTAACATCTCTTTTAATCTACTATAATTCAGTAGATGGTCTTAAAATAGTTGCAAGGCTAAGTGAACTTGTATTTTATTTGACTATATTTATATTTTTAATTCCTATTTATTTTATAAACAAGGGAGATGTTACAAATATTCTTCCTGTTGTAAATAACTACGGTTCATTGTTTACTGCTATACCAACAACCTTTTTTGCATATTCAGGTGTTGAATTATCAATAGCAATAGTACCTTTGATTACAAATAAAATGGGAGCAAAGGGGGCAGGAATTGCAGCCTGTATCTTTACAACAATTCTTTATACCTTCATTACATTGGTTACTATACTTTATATGGGATGGAAACTAACCTCCCAGTTACAATATCCTTTTTTATACCTTGTTGCTACAACAGAAATTGCAGTTATCTCAAATTTTGAACCTTTATTCATATTTATATGGGGAAACAAGATTTTTCAGACAGCAGCTTGTATGCACTTTGGGGCAACTTACTTTTTTTCAGAGGCAACCAAGATACCCTATAAAAAATCCTGTATTATATCATCAATAATTGTTGCAGTAGTTGGAATATTTATGATTCCTGAATATAAAAGAAGTAGCTTAACTGATAAAGTAATGCCTTATTTAGTAGGATATATATTTATATGGCTTATTGCTGCTTATATTTTAAGCCTGTACAAGAAGGTGAAAAAGAATGAAAAGTAGAAGATTAATTCTATTACTGATATTTATTTTGTTTTTTACAGGTTGCTATAATAGAGTGTCTATTGAAAAGCTCTCTGTTATTGTGGGAATAGGATTTGATGTTGGTAAAGACAAGAAGGAGATAGAGAACGTTGCAGAATATCTAATTTTTAGAGGTCAAAGGGAAATAGATAGGGGTGTTAGCTTAGAGGTAGGAAAAACTATAAATGAAGCAAACAGTAATAGGCAGCTAAACTTAAAGAAGAACTACTTATTAGGTACAGTTAGAGCTTATGTTATAAGTGAAGAAAGGGCTAAACTTGGTATTAAAGACATTATAGACACCTGTATTAGAGATCAAGAGAGAAATTTAAATACAATTATAGTTGTATCAAAGGGGAGCTGTAAGGATATTTTTGAGCAGACTCCAAAGGAAGAAAGTACAATGGCAGATGAAGTCAAAGAGCTTATAGAGGCATCATATAGTTCAAACTTTTTTACAAATAATGCAGGTGTAAAGGATTTAGCTAATATGTATTATCAAGAGGGAAGAAATATCGTTATACCTGCAATTGAGAAAAAAGATTCAACAATAAGGATAGCAGGAATAGCTGTGTTTGATAAGGATAAACTTAAAAAGATAATTCCTATTGAAGAAGCAATTTATGTAAATTTGCTTAGAAATTATGATGTGAAGGGAAATATAGCTTTAGTTATGGAGGATTATAAAAAAGCTGTAGATGTTGAATGTATATCAAAAAGGAAGGTTTATGTTGATAAGGTAGATGGAAAATTAAAATATACTATAAAATTAAATATTGAAGGAGAAATTAAACTAAATACATATAACTTTGATGAAGAGAATAATGTACAAAAAATATTAGATGATATAAAAATACAACTAACAAATAATTTGAATGAAAATCTAAATAAAATAATTGAAAGAGCAAAGAATGATTACGAAATAGATGTTTTTGATATACAAAAGTATGCAGTAGCAAAATATGGGCGTGAAAATGAAGAGAGTATAAGGGAGTCCTTTAAGGATTGTGAAATTGAGGTTATGGTTAATACAAAGATTAGTTCAACAGGAAGGTATAAATAGAAAGAGCGGCATTATTGCCGCTTATAAGTTATTTAAGGAAAGCACCTAAAACCTTTCTACAGTCAGTGATTACCTCACATATACAGTGGATATCAACAAACTTAACTGGGCAACCACATCCTGCGATTTCGCATACTAATATATTATCACATACTGTTAAACATTTTACACATTCAGCTCTACCACTCTTTAATACTATAATACAGGTTTGACCTCTTAACATCTCAAGTATATTTTTAATAGAGCAGCAAGGATTATAGTTGAAATCACAGCAGTTGTTCATACTGTTCACCACCTTTCTTTTAGCTATGTTCTATTAGTAATTTTTTAGTTTATTACTTTTTCCTACTACATATTATTCTTACATTGTGTTTTTGACACATAATTCGACATATTTTTGTGAATAAATGGTTAAAAATATATACTCATCATTACAAAAATTATTAAAATTGTTATAATAAAATTAATATTGGTGGGGGTGATATAAAATGAGATGTGGTTTATGTTTAACAGGTGGTGGGGCAAAGGGTGCTTACCAAGCGGGAATATTAAAATACTTTAAAGAAAATAATATGAACTTTTCTGTAATTACAGGAACTTCAATAGGTGCAGTAAACGGATATTTTATGTTAAAGGGTGCCTATGAACAAATGAACAATTTTTGGCTAAGTATGCAGCAAAATAAATATTTTGATTCACTAAATATGGTTGTAGAAAATAGGCTTGTTATAGAGGAACTTAAAGGACTTGAGGGGATAGACGAAAATATAGACTCTTTCTATGTAAACTATGTTGAAGTAAAGGGTTGCAGTATTAATGAAGTTATTATAGATATAAAGAATATGCCCAAAGAAGAAGCACTTTTGTCTATAAAGGCAAGTTCGCTTTTACCCTATAACTACAATGGCGATCCAACTAAGGTTAGTGCAAAACTGCTTTTTGAACAGTTTAAAATAGACCTGCAAGAGGGAAAATATGATGGTTATAAACTTGATGGAGGAATACTAAATAATTGCTTATTGCAACCATTTATAAAGGATAAGGTTGATAAGATTTTTATAATTTCACTATCTAATGATTTTCAAGTGCCAGAATATATTTATGAATATTATAAACGGGATGATATAAAAGTCTTAGAGCCTAATTTTGAAGTAAAGCCAGAGGATACAGTAAACTTTAGTAGTGAGTTTTGTACAAAGCTTTTCAATTTAGGTTACAAATATGCTGAGGAAATATTTAAGGGGCTAATTTAGCCCCTTTTGCTTCTTTATTTGATTGTCCTTTTCATTCAATGGCGGTGAAGTATTTTCATCTGAATCTTTACGATTTTGCCTTAACCTATTTTCTATTCTTGGCAGAATTTTATCCTCTTGATTCTTTTTGTTTTTTACATTTTCTTCAATCTTATTTTTAAATTCTTCTCTTATTCTGTTTGATTCATTTTTATCCTTTAAATTTTCTTTTTTATTAACATTATTCTTATCTTCTTTTGGTATTTGTTTTTCGGTTTGTTTATCCTTTTCCTGCAATTTTTCTTTAATTATCTCACGATTTTTAGCTTTCTCTTGAATATTTTGTATTTTAGCATATACCTTTTCAAAATTTAATTTTTGTTTTTTCATTTCAGATGTAAATTTATTTAATTTAACATCGCCTTTATCTATTTTAATATCAATCTTTTTAGCTTTATTGTTATAGTATTCATCTGTTATATACTTTTTTTCCTTTGCCTTTTTTACAATAAGTATAAGTCCATCATCGATGTTTTTGTTTTTAATTTTAACTGAACTTAGTACATTTTCGGCGTCTTTGTTTAGAGGTACAACATTTATAATTCTATTAAATCTATTTATATCTATTTTAAATTGAGGGTTTATTGAAACAGTCATAGAGGCATAAACTTGATTGTACATTGTTATAAATGAACCAAGTAGTATGCATAAAAGCAAGGAAGCAGCTATTAAAAAGGGCTTAAAATCTGGCTTTTTATATGAATATTCTTGTCCTATTTGAAGTTTTTCATTAGACTTAAATTTTATAAATTCTCCTGTTTGAGTAAATAGGATGGCTTCCTTACCATCAACCTCAACAATAATTCCTTTTTTAATCATCTTTTTCACCTACCTTTATATTGAGGTATGATTTAATATACATTAAGTCACTATCTGTTAAGATCAAAATAAGGGCTATTAGATACCTTCTCCATTTTTCAATAAACTTTTCACTCTTTGCTGTTAATAGGCATATCTGCTTTATAGGTAGTTGTTTTGTTTTAATTAGCCTTTCAACTATTTGATTTTCACGAGAAACTAAAAATGCAACATTTATTAGCTCTTCTCTGGTATCCTTGTGTTTTGGTGAATTGTTAACTAAGTCAGAGAAACTGATTCCATATTCCTTTAGCTTTAGTGTAAAATATGCGATCTCCTGTGCCCTAATTTTGTTTTCTTCTTCTATTTCATACTTTTCCATCGAATTTTTGGTTTCAAATGTAATGAGTTCTTCATCTCCAAGATAAACGCTAATGTTTTTTGTGCTTTTTCTAAAATAATCTATAAGTGAATTTTTAATTATCACCTTTGCGTAGGAGAAGAAATTGCCCTTTTTGTTATCATAGGTTTCAATAGATTTATTAAATGCAATAAGTGCAATACTTAATTCATCATCATTTTCCCAAGAGAGCCTTCTTTTACATATACTTGATGCAATTTTATATACAAAATTTTTGTTTTCTTCTATAAATTTTTCTCTGTCATTAAGCATCCTCTTCCCCCTTTCATAAAATAATACGAATAAAAAGTAAATTTTTATAGGGTAAAAAAATTTTTTATTTGCCCCCCTAAAAAAATAAAAAAGGACGTATTAATAGGTGAAAACAAAAAATTAGGGAGGGATTTAAAGTGAAAAAATATTTAGCTTTATCAACAGCACTATTACTTATGTTCAATATTACAATAGCAAAGGCAGATGTTCAAGGTGCAGATGCTGGAATAACTCCAGATAGTATACTTTATCCAGTAGATAAGCTTATTGATGAAGTAAAGATTTCACTAACCTTTGATGAAGAAAAGAAGGCAGAAGTTACAGCAGATGTAGCAGAGGAGAGACTTGCAGAGGCAGAGGTTATGGCAGAAGAAGGTAAAGAGGAACTTGTAAAACCTGCGGTAGAGGAATATCAACAAAAGATGGATACAGCACAGGAGACAGTACAAAAGATAGTCTCTGAAGAGCCAAAGGATGAGACAGTTACTGAAGAGGCTGTAAATAAGGTTAATGAGTTAAAAAACAGAATAGAAAATAGATATAAAAATTCAATTGAGGTTTTAAATAAAATACAAGAGAAGGTATCTGAAAATGCAAAGCCTACTATACAGAAGGTTATTGAACTTCAAACACAAAAGAAGCAGACAGTATTAAGTCTAATTGATAAAAAACAGGAGATGTATAATACAAGAAAACAAGCTGTTGAAGCAAGAAAGGCATTAGAAAAGGCGAAGGAATCAAATAATGAAGAAGAAATAAAAAAGGCAGAAGAAGCATTAAAACAAGCACAAGAAGCACTTGAGGCTAAAAAGCAGGAGATGAAACAGATAAGAGAACAGGCAAGGGAAGTTGTAAAGACAAGAAATGAATTAAGAAAGCAAACAAGGGAAGTTTTAAAGGAAGAAGTAAAGAATGGGACAATAACAAAGGAAGAGGCAAAGCAGGTTGAAAGGGAAATAAACCACAGCCTTCTTAAGAAGGATGAAATAAAAGATGTTAATAAAGAGATTAAGAAGGAAATAAAGAAAGAAGAAATAAAGCAAAAGGTAGAAGAGAAGAGAGAAAAAATTAAAGAAAAAATTAGAGAGAGAAAGAACAAAAAAGATAATAATAAAACAGAAGATGGTAAAATAGATTCAGAACAAAACAATTCTACTAACAACGATGAAGTTAAAGAAAACTAATAAATTATAGGTGCCAGACATTATAGTTTTGGCACCTATTTTTATACAGATGTCTATTAACTGAAAGATTGTATTAATAAAAAATCTATAAAAATTGAAAAATAATGTTGACAAAACTTTCAATTGTTTATATAATCTTAATCAAGAATTAAATAAAACGCTCTTATCAAGAGAGGTGGAGGGACTGGCCCGATGAAGCCCGGCAACCTGCGAAAGGCAAGGTGCCAAATCCTGCAGCGAAAGCTGGGAGATGAGAGAGGAGTGCCTCTTTCATCAAAGAGGTTTTTTTATTGTCTATTTAGGAAAATTATATATATTGTACAAAATAATAACAGGCTCTTATCAAGAGAGGTGGAGGGACTGGCCCGATGAAGCCCGGCAACCTGCGAAAGGCAAGGTGCCAAATCCTGCAGCAAAGGCTGGGAGATGAGAGAGGAGTGCCTCTTTCATCAAAGAGGATTTTTTATTAATTCTTTAGGAAAATAATATAATATAATCAATAAAATAACATAATTGTGTGTAAATTTTTAAAAAGGGGTGTTAATGTGATCCAAATTAAAAATCTAAAAAAGAGCTATCTTATTAACGGTAAGAAGACCGATGCACTTAAGGGAATCAATTTAAGAATAGAAAAGGGACAGGTATTTGGAATAATAGGAAAAAGTGGTGCAGGAAAGTCAACTCTTTTAAGATGCCTAAACTTGCTTGAAACACCAGATGACGGAGAAATTATAGTTGAAGGTAGGGATATAACTAAATTTAATAAAAGGGAGCTTAGAGACTATAGAAAAAATGTTAGTATGATATTCCAACATTTTAATCTACTTTCAAATTCAAATGTATATAAGAATGTTGCATTCCCTCTTGAAATAGCAGGACACAAAAAGGATTATATTGAAAAAAGAGTTAGGGAACTTTTAAAGATTGTAGGATTAGAAGATAAAGAAAACGAATATCCTTCAAATCTATCCGGTGGTCAAAAACAGAGGGTAGCAATAGCAAGGGCACTTGCAAATAACCCTAAAATACTTCTATGTGATGAGGCAACATCAGCCTTAGATCCTCTTACAACAAAACAAATTTTAGACCTTTTATTAGAACTGAATAAGACATTAGGTTTAACAATTGTTCTAATTACCCACGAGATGGATGTGGTAGAGAGAATTTGCAGTAATGTTGCGGTTATGGAAAAGGGAGAAATTGTTGAAGAGGGAATAAAGGAGGAGGTATTTAAAAGTCCAAAGTCAAAGACTTTAAAACAGTTTCTGCAAAGTGAAAAAGGTGGAGTTATATACTTAGACTTTAAAGAAAGAGCAATATAAGGAGGTGGATAATATGAATGAAATATTAAAATTAGTTTTTCCATCATTTTTAGATACACTATATATGGTCTTTTTCTCAACACTATTTTCTATTATTTTGGGTGCTCCACTTGGAATATTCTTAGTTCTTACTGATAAAGAGGGACTACTTAAAATGCCAAACCTAAATTCTATAATAGGTTCATTAATTAATATAACAAGGTCAATACCATTTATTATATTAATTATTATACTTTTTCCCCTTTCAAGAGTCATTGTTGGTACAACGATAGGAAAAGAAGCTGCAGTGGTGCCACTATCCATTGCAGCAGCTCCCTTCGTTGCAAGAGTGGTGGAATCTGCTTTAAAGGAGGTAAATAAAGGGGTAATAGAGGCGGCAGTATCCTTGGGAGCTTCTACACCTCAAATAGTTTTAAAGGTTTTAATAAAGGAGGCTCTTCCAAGTTTAATATTAGGTATTACATTAACAATTGTAAATATTATAGGATATTCTGCAATGGCAGGTGTTATAGGAGGTGGTGGAATAGGGGATTTGGCAGTAAGATATGGGTATCAAAGATTTAGAACAGATGTACTTATAGTTACTGTTATAATTTTGATACTACTTGTTGAAATAACACAGAGAACAGGAAATTATTTTGCAAAAAAAATTGACAGGAGGTAATAACTATGAAGTTAAGAAAATTTACAGTAGCAATATTATGTGTATCACTACTATTAACAGGAGTTACAGGTTGTTCTAAGAAGGAGGCAACAAATACAAAGAAGATTGTAGTTGGTGCGACACCTCTTCCTCATGCAGAGATATTAAATTACATAAAACCAAAGCTTCAAGAAAAGGGTATTGAACTTGAAGTTAAAGAGTTTACAGATTATGTTACACCTAATACTGCATTAAATGATAAGCAAATAGATGCAAACTTTTTTCAACATATTCCATATCTTGATGAGTTTAATAAGGAAAAGGGATTAAATCTTGTATCGGTTGCAAAGGTACACGTTGAGCCAATGGGGGCTTATTCAGAAAAAATAAAGAGCAAGGATGAAATTAAGGATGGAGCAGTAGTTGCAATACCAAACGATGCAACAAACGAAGGTAGAGCACTTCTACTTTTACAAAAACAGGGTTTAATAAAGCTAAAGGATAACAGTTTAACACAAACTCCAAAGGACATAGTTGAAAATCCAAAGAATCTACAATTTAAAGAGTTAGAAGCAGCACAGCTTCCAAGAGTTTTAAAGGATGTTGATTTTGCAGTAATAAACACAAACTACGCACTTGAAGCAAAATTAAATCCAGTAAAGGATAGTATTTTTATTGAAGATAAGGATTCACCATATGCAAATGTTTTAGTTACAAGACAAGATAATAAGGATAATGAACTTATTAAGGAACTTATCAACATACTTCAATCAGAGGATGTTAAAAAGTTTTTAGAAGAAAAGTACCAAGGTGCAGTTGTCCCAGCATTCTAATTAAGAATAAAAGGTGCAGAGTTTACTGCACCTTTTATTCTTAAATTTCCTTATTTAATATTTTTAAATTTAAACCAGCTAAAGCCCAAAACAAGGGGGCAACATAAACAACGCTATCGTTAAAAATTCCAGCAATTAAGTATGATATAAGAGCAAAAAATATTGAGATAGATACCAACTTATTAAAATTTTCTTCTATAGTGGTAATTTTTCTAAGGCTAAAAATTAGATAAGAGATTATGAATAATAAAAATGCTAAAGTTCCAATAACTCCAATGTTTAATGCATTTTGTAAATACATATTATGAGGCTTGTCTACTAAGATATTTGGAGTACCTAAAAATAAGAATTTACCTATGTAATCATATTGAGGGAAATATAATGCATAGGTGTCGGGGCCATATCCTAAAAATAAAGTGTTTTTTATTAATGGAATAGACCTTGACCATATATATACTCTTCCAGAACCAAGTCTTTCTTTTCCATTTACATTTAACTTATCTACAGAGCTTATGTTGTTGATTTTTCCGCTGTAATTTAATATTTTAAATCCTTCAGAAGTTTTAATTATATTTAAGTCATCATAACCATTATTTATAGTTAGTACAGGGATATTGTTATAATTATTAATAAAATATTTGATTTGAGAATAGGTTGGATTATTAAAGAGAAACTCTTTTTTATCAGCATCAAATTTAAAGGGAACTTTTTTGTTATTTTCATCTACAACATAAATCCTATCATTATCTATTATAAAATTTAATTTAGATTGGTTAAAATCAATAGAAATTACGTTGTCTTTTATTCTAATATCCTTTAAATTATAAGACGTAGTAGAAGTAATGCTTTTATTTATATCAACAAAAAGACTCTCTATTTTATTTCCAATATAGCTGCTTGATAAAGAATTTATAATGGTATATACAAGAAAATAAATGATTATAATAGGTATAACATATTTTATATTTTTTAATACTTCTTTGTATTTATAAATTACAAAAAATATAACTGCAACAATAACTCCTAATATTCCAGCTCTGGAATGACAGGCTATTAGGCTAAAAAACATAATAACAGAAAGTATTCCATAAATTATTCTCTTTTTTTCGCTGTATAGCACATATAGAATAAATGTAATCAAGAATGATATAGCCATAAAGCTTCCTACATAATTTGAGTTATATAATGTTGCATATACATATCTTGGTCCAGGATTAAATTTTATATACACTTTTCCTAAATATTCTAATTGGAATTGATGAAGCCTACCTACAATATAATTTTTTATAAAATCTAAATTAAAAAACTGAAGTATGGAAATTGTTCCTACTAAAGTTGAAGAAATTAAAAAGGAATTTAATAAAAATTTTACGTCTTTAACTTTAGGCACAATAGCAAAAATAAAAAATATAATTATGTATGCAAAAAGAACTATTGCCCCTTCATATCTATCAGGGAATCCCCAAAGAGAAATGTCTTTGTATTTAGAAAACACTGTTGATAGAATAATAAAGAATAAGTAAATAAAAAGAGGAATGTACATTTTAGAACCTTTAACATTAATATCATCTTTTCTTAACCTGTAAAGTAGAGAAATTAATGAGAATAATACTAATATTAATAATACTTTACTTTTGTAGTAGGAAAAATAATCAAAGTTTACTCCTGCAATCCAAAAATTCTTAAGATGGTCAGGTAATATTATTATTTTTTCATAAACAATTAAAGGAACAAAAAAAATAAGACATAGTGGTAATAAATATATTTTTTTCAACATAACCCCTCCTTTATTTGTAAATTATAACAAAAAATTAATTGTGAGTCCATTAATATAAAAAATAATTATTTTATTAAATAAAGTTTGTATCTAAATTATTTTATAAGTATATCTAAAAAGCCCTATGATGGATTAAGAAATTAAAATCCATTCATAGGGCTTTTCGAAACTAATTGCCTTATTTATTAATATTTAAAGTTTAATTTTAACTATATATTAGTCTTTTTTATTGCTTTTCATTAAACATTATAAAGAAATCACATCCATCAATGCTTATATTTTCGCTGTCATCAATCCTTCCTGAAACATTATTTAATATAATTCTAACCCTTATATTTTCATTTTCATCATTTAAAGATAACTCTTCAATTTTAAGTTCCATATCTGGCTTGATTGAGCCATATTTTTTATAGGCATTTTGAATAATCTCTTTAATATTTTTTCTATAGACTTCTTTATCTTTTTTAAATATAACTAATTCTGATTTGGAATTGTAGTACTTAAAACTAAAATCCTTTGAGTTTTGTACTTCTTGATTATATGAATTTAGCTGTATAAAGTATTCATATCCTTTAATATCTATTAGGCTGTTTGGAGCAATTCTAAAGTAAAAATACTGTTCCTTTGGATAATAAGGTGTTTCGAAGTTAAATCCTAAAACATCCTTCATTTTTGATGAGTTAAAATCTTTTGGTACATATTTTAATTTATCTATACCCTGTCTTGTTTCAAAATAAGAAATTATGCTGCTTATTTTTCTCTGATCATCTATACTTACATTTGGATTTTTTTGTATTTTTCCATCCTTCAGCATATTGTTTTTAATTAATAGATTTTCAAAACGCTTGTTTTGACTATATCTTGAAATACTGAAGCTGGAAATTGGAGTAAATAGCGAAATAAAAATTGTTAATGCAAGGGTAAAAGGTATTAATGTGTTTTTAGGCTGTTTATTTATATTCCAGTATATAAATACAAATAAAATCCATATTCCTGCAATGATTACATAATATCGTGGTTCAGTTACACCGTATGCATTTATTCTTATTCCCATAGAGAAAAACATCATTATAATTAAAGGTATGATAATTTTAGTTATTATTTTTGTAAAGTAGTATGCAATTGGCACATCCTTATTAATTGGATAAACAAAGAATATTACCAATATAGTTATAAAGGAATACCAAAGTACAAGGTGAGAAACAAGTCCTTTTGGCCAATTTTGAGTTACTATTATCTTGAAAAAGTAGATATATAAAATAACTGTATAGGCACTTAAAAGTGGAATAACTATATAGTTTAAAAGTATATTAAAGGCTCTTGGAAAATCAAATTTTGTAAAAGTGTCTTCCTTCTTGGGTACAAGGGATAGGAAATAGTTTACTGCAAAGATAAGGAGGCATATAAACCAAGTTTCTATATATGTTTCTGATTCAACTTTTATTCCAAGTAGGCTATCGATTGTAAACAATATCGCACTTAAACCCAAGAAGAGAACTGCTGTGTATATTGCTGTAATAAAAAATCCTGTAAATATTTTAATTGAATACATTTCAAAATTTTCTCTGCTTAAAAAGTAGGGTACAAATAGAAATACCAAGTAAAATATTAAATTTGTTCCAACAAATCTTGATGTACTTATATAGTCCAATTTGTTAAGGAAAATAAAGTAGTATCCGATAATTAAAATAATGGAGGTTAAATAGTAAAGGAGAAGTTGTTTCAAATCTTTACTTCTTCTTTCCCAAAGGAGTTTAAAACTTAATGTTATTGGTATGGATAATGCGAAAATCATAGCCAATCTTTGTAGTGTTAAAGAAGGTTCCCTTTTTTGCTCAATCATAATGATTATGGTGAGGCATGTTGCAAAGGCTGATAAAAAAGTTAAAGGAAAACGCCTTATGCTCTTTTCAAATGCTTTAGTAACTTTTAATGTCAAGTTTGAAATTCTCATAAAAATTCTCCCTTCAAAGCTTATTACTAATATTATACTACAATAATTTATAAAAAAATTAAAAAATGGTATAAATTTTTAGAATTTATTTTTTATCAAATTTTAATTTTTAGATAAGAGTTAACATATAAAATAATGTTATATGAATAGGTCATTAAAGGAATTTGTATTTAAATGTAGAATTATAAATTAAGAAGGCTTAAATGTTTTGGAGGAAACATAGATGAAGAAAAGTATGTTGGTGTCTATAATTGTTGTTTATATATTGGCACTTGGGGCTGGAGTGGCTATTGGTAAGCTATATGCAAGTAATCGAATAGATAATGCAATGGCAGAACAGATTAAAAGGGATGATGTAAATAAAAACTTGAATAAAGCTGAGAAAAAATCAAAGGAAAATAGTGGAGATTTAATTGATAAAAACGTACAAAAAAATGAATCAAATAAAAAAGATAGTAATATTAGTAATAATGATGATAAAAATAAGAATAATCAACAAAAGGAACAAACAAAAATTGTAAGTA
>JAOAAJ010000025.1 GCA_026418935.1 Caloramator sp.
TGTTTAAATTAGAAGAATATTATAGAAAGGATTATACTTCATCAATTAAAAGTATTGTTAGTAATAATGATATTGTAAGCGTCTTCTCTAATAAGGTACTTCAAAATAAAAAACAAACATTTAAAATTGAATTTATGCCAATAGATGGACAAATAATTAAGCCTTTTGGTGAATATATAGATGCAAATAGTAAAAAGAATTTTTTCAACAATGGTATTGATATAGAAATAAAAGATTCAGATAATATTCTTTGTGTTTTTGATGGAAGTATAGAAAAGGTTGAAAACTCAAAAGAAAATGGAATAGTTGTTACAATAAGCCATACAGATGGCTATAAAACTATATATTATAACTTATTAGAGATTAATAAGGATGTAGGTGAGGAGATAAAGAAGGGAGATATTGTAGGAAAAGTAGATAAAGAAAAAAATAAATCATTCCACTTTGAAGTTATGCACTCAGCTAGTTATGTAGACCCAGTTAAATTTTTAAGCAATAAATAGAGGTAAAAGATGACTTATGTTAAAGTTATATTTTTATATATGCTTTTTTATATTCTACACGAAATAATGCATATTATTTGTTCATATATTTTTGGATATAAAATTGAAAGTATAAAGTTTAAATGGATAGGTTTTAATATCAATTTTAAAGATGAAATACTTAATCCATTTTATGATGTTATAATATCTCTATCAGGTCCTTTTGCTAATTT
Organism: Caloramator sp.; assembly: GCA_026418935.1. Classification (GTDB taxonomy): domain Bacteria; phylum Bacillota; class Clostridia; order Clostridiales; family Caloramatoraceae; genus Thermobrachium. Next base: position 716 of record JAOAAJ010000025.1, read on the forward strand.
AATTTGTTCAATATTATTTTGTTATTGTTTTCCCAATATGGCTTTGTTTAGAGTCAATTTTATACTTTTTATTTTTAATATAATACCTTTTAATTATTCAGATGGTGGTAGAACACTAAGAATTATTGTAAAATATTATTTCGGATTTTATAAGTCATATATAATTGTAGATTTATGTAGTGTTATTTTTGGGTTATTTCTTATTTTTATTTCAATTCTACAGTTAAATAAATTAAATTTTCAACTAATATTTTTTGTTGGCTTAGTGATTATTATATATTCGATAATTGACTATAATAATATTGTAATAAATATATTAAAGGATATATATTCTAAAAATACTTTGTTTAAAAACAAAAAGGTTATAAAGATAAAATTAAAAGGAGTACAATGTTCAAATAAAATTCTTGATATTATTAAAACTTTTTGTTTTAATAAATATTATGTAATATATGTATTTGACAATACAAAGATTATAGGTAAGGTTACTGAATATGAGATAATTAATTACTTTTTAAGTTATGGTAATGTTACTTTTGACGAATTAATAAAAAATTTAGGAGGAGTTTTTAATGATAAACTTAAATGAAGAAATATTGTTAAAGGTACAAAAGCCTGCACGATATGTTGGTAACGAAGTAAATTCAGTTATTAAGGATAAAAATGGTAAAATTAGATTTGCATTTTGTTTTCCTGATGTTTATGAAGTTGGGATGTCTCACTTAGGATTAAAAATAATTTATCATCTACTTAATGAAAGAGAAGATTGCTATTGTGAAAGGGCATTTGCTCCATGGCCTGATATGGAAAGGTTAATGAGAGAAAATAAAATACCACTTTTTGCTTTAGAGACAAAGGATGCTTTGAGTGAATTTGATTTTGTTGGATTCACATTACAGTATGAAATGAGTTATACAAATATTATTAATATGTTAGATTTAGCACATATTCCTTTATATTCAAAGGATAGAAGCAATCATCCTTTTGTAATTTTTGGAGGACCTTGTGCTTATAATCCTGAACCTTTAGCAGATGTTGCAGACTTTTTTGTACTTGGTGAGGGGGAAGAAGTATTAAATGAAGTATTAGATTTATATTCTAAATGGAAGGATACAAATGCGACAAGAAGGGAGTTTTTAGAGAAGGTAAGTGAGATAGAAGGCATATACGTTCCTTCCTTGTATGAAATAGAATACAATGAGGATGGGACTATAAAAAGGATGGTTCCTAAAAAGGAAATCTATAAAACAAAAATAAAGAAGAGAATAATACAAAATTTAAATAATTCTTATTATCCAGAAAAGATGATAGTTCCTCTTACTGAAGTTGTACACGATAGAATTATGCTTGAGACATTTAGAGGATGCACAAGAGGTTGTAGATTTTGCCAAGCTGGTATGATATATAGACCTATCAGAGAAAAAAAGACTGAAAAGTTAATGGATTTGGCAGATAAACTAATTAAGGAAACAGGGTATGATGAGATATCTTTAACATCACTTAGCATATGTGATTATTCAGATATTCAAAATTTAGTAAATAAATTAATTGAAAAATATAGAGAGAGCAATGTAGGTATATCTTTACCTTCACTTAGAATTGATTCCTTTTCTGTTAATTTAATAAATGAAATACAAAAGGTAAGAAAAACGGGATTAACGTTTGCACCAGAAGCAGGAACTCAAAAAATGAGGGATGTAATAAATAAGGGTGTAACTGAAGAGGATTTAATAAAATCTGTAAGAAGTGCCTTTGAATTAGGATGGAATAATATAAAACTTTATTTTATGATAGGTCTTCCTTTTGAAGAGGATGAGGATGTAGAGGGTATTGCTGAGTTAGCATATAAGGTTGTGGATGAGTATTTTAAAGTTCCAAAAGAAAAACGTCAAAAGGGTTTAAACGTTACTGTTAGTACATCATCTTTTGTACCAAAGCCCTTTACACCCTTCCAATGGTTTGGACAAAATAGTATGGATGAACTATATAAAAAACAAAAGTTACTAAAGGAAAAAATAAAGAGTAGATTTATTACATATAATTGGCATGAAACACCTATTAGCTTTTTAGAAGGAGTGTTTTCAAGAGGTGATAGAAGGTTAACAAAGGTTCTAATTAAAGCTTGGGAGTTGGGTTGTAAATTTGATGGTTGGCAGGAACATTTTGATTTTGAAAAATGGATGAAGGCCTTCCAAGAATGTAATATAGATCCTCATTTTTATGCAACAAGAGAAAGAAGTTTAGATGAAGTATTACCTTGGGACTTTATAGATGTAGGTGTTAGTAGAGAATACTTGATAAGTGAATATAAAAAGGCTGAAAAAGGGATATTGACACCAGATTGCAGACAAGGTTGTACGGGTTGTGGAATTACTAAACTTTTGAAAGGTGGTAAATGTTTTAATGAATAGATATGTAATCAAACTAAAGAAGATGGGAAATACTAAATATATTTCTCACTTGGATACAATGAGGACATTGCATAGAGCAATTAGAAGAGCAGGATTACCTTTAACATATTCAAAGGGATTTAATCCTCATCCAAGTATATCATTTGCTTCTCCCTTATCAGTTGGGATTGAAAGTTTAGCAGAATATTTAGATGTAGAATTTGATTCTGTTCTAAATGAAAATGATATATTAGAAAAGATTAATTTAAGTATGCCACTTGGGTTAGAAGCTTTAAAAGTTATACCAATAAATAAAAAAATGCCTACTTGTATGGCAGCTACTTATGCTTCAAAATACGAAATTAAACTAAAATATACTGAAAAAGATAAAATTGAAGAAGCAATAAATACTATAGTGAATTCAAGAGAAATTATTAAAATAAAAAAGACAAAGTCGGGAGAAAAGTCAGTAAACATAAGAGAGATGATTTTTGATTTAAAGTTAAAAAATATTGAAAAGAATTACTTTGTAGTTGAATGTATTGTCTTAACATCAAACTCTGGAAGTTTAAGCCCAGATGTAATTGCTGAAATATTAAAAGAATCAGTTGCATTAGGGGTTCCTGTAGTAAAAAGAACAGAGATGTATACAAAAATTAATAATGAATTAGTACCTATTGATGAATTCTTTAGCAGGATGTGATTAGATGAGGCTACTTATAGATGAAAATAATATACAAAATAGAGCTATTTTAATGAATGAAAATAGACTATTTAAAATTATTATTGAAAATAAAAATGATGAGGATATATGTGATAACATTTATATAGGTAAGATAAAGAGTATTTCTGATAAAATGAAGGTTGCATTTATTGATATAGGTGTAAAAAAGGAGGCTATATTGCCTCTTTTTTACAATAAATATAAAATAAATCAAGATGTATTAGTTCAAGTTAATAGGGAAGCGAAAGGGAATAAAGGTCCAAGAGTTAAAGATAAAATACAGTTAAAGGGTAGATACATAATTTTAAATATGAACAGCAAAGAAATAATGATATCAACCAAAAATTCATATTTTAGTAGAGATTTTTTGAGAAAATTTGATGGAAGATATGGTTATATTGTTAGGACTAATACAAAGATAGAAGATATAAAATATGTTGAAGAAGAATATTATAGATTATCAGACATTGCAGATGAAATATTAAAAAGACAGAATTTTATTAAACCACCATATTTAATCCATAAAAACAATGGATTTTATGAAAATATCTTAGATGAAATTTTAAATGAAAAAATAGAAACAATAATTGTTAATGAAGAAAAGACTATTAAAGCATTATGCGAAAAAAATGAATTTAATGATGTTGAATTTATTGTTGATAAAAGTGTTCCATATTTGATTGAAGAAGTTATTAAAAATAATGCTTCAAGGCTTATAAATATGAAAAATGGTGGTAATATAATCATTGATTTTACAGAAGCCTTTATTGTAATGGATATAAATTCATCGCTTTCTACAAATATAAATGATGCATACGAAATAAATAAAGAAGCTTGTGATTCAATTATAGAGATGATTATAAGATATAATTTAAATGGAAATATACTAATTGATTTTATAGATTTAGATTTTAAAAATAAAAAAGAGTTAGAAAAATATATTAATGAAATTATAGAAAAAAAGAACTTGGATTTACAAGTTTATGGAATAACTAAATTAGGTATAATGGAAATTTCACGTAAGAGATATAATAAAAGTTTTTTTGAAAAATACTATGATATGGAATTTAAAACGAAGAGTATTTTTACTGTTTTAAGGGAAATTGAACTTTTATTAGCTAAAAAAAACTTGAGGGAGGTATATATTTTAATTAACAATCAGCTATACTTAAAAAATGAATCGATTGTTAATAAAATAGTTAAAGAGATAGAAAAAGATAAAAATATTAAAATAAAATTAACTACAAGCGATATAATAGATTATAAAATAGTTGATGAAGAAATAGAAAAATATTTAATAAGATTAAAAAAAATGTATCTTTAGAAGAAGATGACGAAAAGATATTAATTAAAATTTAAAAGTAAAAAAGTGTTGACATAAAAGTATTTTATATGATAAACTACCTTTTGTAGACCGCTCGAGACGGGCTTAAACCGAAAGGTGCCTAGTTTCTACGGCGAGACTGGTTAGAGGAGGTGTAAAAATGTACGCAGTTATAGCAACAGGAGGAAAGCAATACAGAGTACAAGAAGGCGACCTACTTTTCGTTGAAAAGCTAAATGCTGATGTTGATTCAACTGTTGAAATCAACGAAGTTCTTGCTGTTTCAAAGGATGGTAAGCTTACAGTTGGTACTCCAACTGTTGAAGGAGCAAAGGTAGTAGCAAGAGTTGTTAAGCATGGAAAAGCTAAGAAGGTAATCGTATTTAAGTTTAAAGCTAAGAAGGATTACAGAAGAAAGCAAGGTCATCGCCAACCATATACTCAAATTAAGATTGAAAAAATCGAAGCTTAATTTATATAGAGCTTTCTCATAAGGAGGTGTAATCATGGCTCATAAGAAAGGTGTCGGTAGCTCCAAGAACGGTAGAGATAGTGAATCCAAAAGACTTGGTGTCAAGAGAGCTGATGGACAATTTGTTCTTGCAGGAAATATACTTGTAAGACAAAGAGGAACTAAGATACATCCAGGAGAAAATGTAGGTAGAGGAAAAGATGATACTCTATTTGCATTAATAAATGGTGTAGTAAGATTTGAAAGATTCGGTAAAGATAGAAAGAAAGTAAGCGTATATCCAGCTGAAATTGCACAATAATAAATGCACCCATAAGGGTGCATTTTTGTTGCATTTTATTAAATGGTAGTGTATTATTTTAATGTTAATACACTAATAAGTGGGTGATTATAATGAATGATAAATCAAATATGAAATGGTGTTTAAGTCAAATTCGTAAACAAAGGCACGATTTTATGAACTATTTACAGGTTATTTATGGATATCTACAAATAAATAAACCTGAAGAAGCTTTAAACTATATAAAAAAAATAAATACAAAGATGTATATGTTAAGCCAACTTTATAATCTTGATAATAATTATTTATCTTTAATTATTCACGACATAATAACGTCAATAGAAAGATGTGCACTTGATTGGCAATTAAAAAATATAAAATGTTACATATCTGAAGAAAAATTAAGCCAAAATATTAACAAGTACATAGAAAATATGGATATATTTAAGCAGGATTTATATGATATATTGAGAAAAGAATTTGAAAAACAGGATGTTTACATAACTATAAAGGAAAATACAGAAAGTTTACAAATTTTACTTTATAATGATTTAGAAATTGATTTAAATGATAGAAATATAAATTTTATTTCTATTTCAAAAAACATATCATTATTTGCTGAAAATAATAAGAAAATAATTAAGGTAGATATACTGTAAGGTGGTGAATGAAATGTTTGTAGACGTAGCCAAAATTTATGTTAAAGCTGGCGATGGAGGACATGGTTGTGTATCCTTTAGAAGAGAAAAATACGTTCCATTTGGTGGACCAGATGGTGGAGATGGTGGACGTGGTGGAGATGTTATATTTAAAGTTGATGTAAATATGCGTACACTTTTAGATTTTAAATATCAAAAGAAGTATGAAGCCGAACGTGGTGAAAACGGTGGTACAAATAATAAGTTTGGTAAAGATGGTGAAGATTTAGTAATAAAGGTTCCGGCAGGTACTGTAATTAAGGATGCTGAAACTGAAAAAGTAATTGCAGATTTGGTAGAAGAAGGCCAAGAATTCATAGTATGTAAAGGTGGAAGAGGAGGTAGAGGAAATACAAAGTTTGCAACTCCAACAAGACAGGCACCTAATTTTGCAGAACCAGGTATGCCTGGTGAAGAAAAATGGGTAACACTTGAATTGAAGCTTTTGGCAGATGTTGGTCTGATTGGATTTCCTAATGTAGGCAAATCAACAATATTATCAATGGTAACTGGTGCAAAACCTAAAATTGCAAATTATCATTTTACTACACTTAAACCAAATCTTGGTGTTGTTGAGATGCAGGGTGTAAAGAGTTTTGTTTTGGCTGATATTCCTGGATTAATTGAAGGAGCACATGAAGGGGTAGGTCTTGGAATAGATTTCTTAAGACATGTAGAGAGAACAAAGGTTTTAATTCACGTTATAGATGCTTCGGGGATAGAGGGTAGAGACCCAATAGATGATTTTTATAAAATAAATGAAGAGTTAAAATTATATAGTGAAAAGTTATCAAAGAAACCACAAATTGTTGCAGCAAATAAGTGTGATATTCCAGGAAGCGAAGAAAATGTTAAGAGGTTAAGAGAAGAATTAAGTAAGTTTGGAATAGAGGTTTTTGAAATATCAGCAGCAACAAATAAGGGTTTAAAAGAAGTAATGTTGTATGTAAGCAATATGCTTGATAACATAGTTGAAGAAAAGGAAGAATATGATGTATATGTTCCAGAAGAAAAGAAATTTACATACACTATAAGAATTGATGAAGATGGAACTTATGTTATAGAAGGTTCATTTGTTGATAGATTGCTATTAAGTGTTAATATCTATGACAGTGAATCATTAAAATATTTCCACAAGGTATTGGAGAAGAGAGGAATAATTGATGAATTAAGACAGATGGGTATAAAAGATGGTGATCTTGTAAGAATGAATGATTTTGAATTTGAATTTGTAGAATAGGAGGATAGGTATGCTGACAAGTAAACAAAGAAGCTATTTAAGAGGGTTAGCAAATACAATAGATTCAATAGTTCAGATAGGAAAAGAAGGAATTGATGATAGGGTGCTTGGTCAAATAGATGAAGCATTAGAGGCAAGAGAAATTATAAAGCTAAATGTACTAAAAAATTCATTGTTAACTGCAAGAGAAGCTTGTGATATAGTCTGTGAAGAATTAAATGCAGAACCAGTGCAAGTAATAGGCAATAAATTTGTTATATTTAGACAGTCTAAAAATAAACCCAAAATTGAACTACCAACAAAAAAATAATATTTTAAAGATAGGGTGCCATAATGAAATTGAGTATATATGGCACTTTTCTATTTAAAATGAGGGATTTTAATACTTTTATTTTTTAATACTTTTTTATATAATAAAAAAGTAATTTTTATTAGGAGTTGATGCTATGATTTCAGTTGGTATAATGGGTGGCACCTTTAACCCGATACATAACGGGCATTTGATAATTGCAAATGAAGTACTTAATCAATTGAATATAGATAAGATTTTTTTTATACCTGTAGGTATTCCTCCCCATAAAAATTTAGATGAAGTTGTAAGTGCTGATGATAGATTTAAAATGGTTGAGCTTGCAGTTAAGAAAAATAATAAATTTGAAGCTTTAGATATTGAAATAAAAAGGCCAGGTTTTACATATACAATTGATACACTAAAAACTTTAAATGAAATTTATAAAAATTATAAGTTTTATTTTATAATAGGTTTTGACACTTTAAAGGAATTACATACATGGAAACAAATTGAAGAAATATATAAATATTGCTCTTTTGTTGTAGTAAATAGAAATTCAGATAAAAAAAATATAGTAGATTTGATTAAGCACTATAATAACTTATACGGACTACAAATAGAATATGTTAATATACCAAACATAGAGATTTCTTCTTCCTCCATAAGAGATAAAATAAAAAATAATAGATCAATTAAATATTATGTTCCTGATGCAGTTGAAGAGTATATAATTGCTAAAAATCTCTATAGAAAAAATATAGAAAAAGAAGAAATTATTAATTATATAAAACACAATTTAGATGAAAAAAGATATAGACATTCAATTAATGTTTCAAAAATGGCTATTAAATTAGCACAAAAATATAATGTTGATAAAGAAAAAGTGGAAATTGCAGCAATACTACACGATGTTGCTAAAAATTTGAATTTAGAAGATATGCTTCGATATATAAAAGAATTTGGAATTAACTTAAATGAAGTTGATATAAAATCACCTCAAATTTTACATTCCTATATAGGTGCATATATAGCAAGGGAAAAATTTAAAGTTGATGATGATGTTTTTAATGCAATATATTATCACACTGTTGGAAGAAAAGATATGTCTATGATTGAAAAAATCATATTCATTGCTGATGTAATAGAGGAAGAAAGAAACTTTGAGGGTGTAGAAGAAATTAGAAAACAGGCGTTTGAAGATATAGATTTAGCAATAATAAAATCCTGTGATTCAACAATTAAATATTTAATAGAAAAAGGATTATTAATACATCCTAATACAATAGAACTTCGAAACAGCTTATTAGATATGGGGGAGTAATATGAAAAGATTTATTAAATTAATTTTGATAATTTTATTAATAATTTCTTTACCAATAATTATTTTTAGGGTTAATAAGCCAAAAGAGATGAATGTATTATTAGTTGGAGTTGATGCAGGGGATTATGAACATAAAGATGCTCCAAAACGTTCTGATACTATAATGTTAATTCATCTTGATACAATGGATAAAAAGATATATATGTATTCTATACCAAGAGATACAAGAGTTAAGGCTAATGGAGAGTTTAGGAAAATAAATTCTATACATGCAATTGGAGGAATAGATTTATTAAAAGAAAAAATAGAGGATATGTTAAAAATAAAGATTGACCATTATATTAAAGTTGATTACAAAGCATTTAGAGAATTAGTTGATGCAATTGGAGGAATAGATGTTTTAATACCTTTTGATATGAATTATGATGCAAGGGATATTAAAATACATTTTAAAAAGGGCGAAAAGGTTCACTTAGATGGACAAAAGGCAGAACAGTTTGTTAGATGGAGAAAAAATAATGATGGAAGCGGTTATGCTTTAGGGGATATAGGTAGAATATCTACGCAACAGGAATTTTTAATTAAGGTTGCTGAAAAATTAAAATCGCCAATTGTTTTGTTTAGGTTTCCTAAGGTATTAGGCGTTGTAACAAAAAATGTTAGTACTGATTTGAGCAATATTGATATGCTTAAATATGCATTCACTTATATAGGCATAAATAAAAATGATATTAAAACAAAGGTGATGTCGGGTGAACCTAAATATATACATTCAGTTTCCTATTATATACCAAGTTATGATAATGATATTGAATTTTTAAAAAATTTTAGCTCAAATATAGAAAATAATAAAAAAGATTATACAATAAAAATATTAAATTCTACGAACAAAAATGGACTTGCTGCGAAATATAAAGAGATACTAAAAGAAAATAAATATGAAGTTGCTGAAATTGGAAATTATAACAAGAAATTAAAAGAGACAATAATCTATTGTAATGATGAGGAAGTAGCTGAAGAAATAAAAGATATTATTGGTTGCGGCATAATAAAAAAAGATGTAGATCAAGAAGAAGATGCTATTGTAATATTAGGGTTAGATAGTGTAAAATAATTATGTCTTTTTTTATCAAAATACCATATAAATATAATAAGATATATTAAATTAAAGTTAGGAGGAATGTTTCTTGATGGGAACATCTGGCATGGCTTATTTTATTGGCAAAACAGCATCTGAAAAAAAAGCCAGGGATATTAAAATTTTAGATGTAAAAGGTTTATCTGAGATTGCAGACTACTTTGTTATTTGTAGTGGGACATCAACGATACAGGTTAAGGCTATAGCTGATGAGATAGAAGAAAAGATGGCAGAGAAAGGCTATGAAATAAATCATAAAGAGGGATATAATTCAGGAAAATGGATATTGTTAGATTATGGTGAAGTAATAGCACACATATTTTATGAAGAAGATAGAGAATTCTATGATCTGGAGAGACTATGGATAGATGCAGAGGCAATAAGTATATAATCTTTGACAATATAAGATTATTATAGTATAATATACAAAAAATAAATATTATTGCCTTCTGAGGAGTAGTAGGAATTTACGGCATTTAGAGAGCTGGTGGTTGGTGCAAACCAGTTGCACGGGATTCTGAACTCGCCTCGATTAAAAGATGGCAGGGAGACCTATATCTCATTGAGTGGGCCAATAATTGGCCAAATAGGGTGGTACCGCGAGAAGTAGCCTCGTCCCTATAGTTGGGGATGAGGCTTTTTATATTGCAAAAAATTTACGGAGGTGTAGATATGGCATTTTATGATTTTGAAGGAATAGAAAAAAAGTGGCAAGAGAAATGGTTACAAAATAATAATTTTCATGGAGAGGACTTTTCGGAAAAAGAAAAATATTATATGCTCGTTATGTTTCCATATCCCTCAGGAAAATTACATATGGGACATGTTAGAAACTACTCTATAGGAGATGTAATTGCAAGATTTAAGAGGATGCAGGGTTATAATGTTCTTCATCCAATTGGTTTTGATGCCTTTGGCTTACCAGCCGAAAATGCAGCAATTAAACACGGAATTCCACCAAAGGATTGGACTATAAGTAATATGGCTGAAATGGAGGATCAATTAAAAAGATTAGGATTTAGTTATGATTGGCAAAGAGAAGTAAAAACTTGTTTGCCAGAATATTATAAATGGACTCAGTGGATGTTTTTACAAATGTATAAAAACGGATTAGCATATAAGAAAAAATCGTTTGTTAATTGGTGTCCTTCCTGTGAAACAGTTTTAGCAAATGAACAGGTTGTAAATGGAGAATGTGAAAGATGTGGTACACCTGTTGGAAAAAAGAATTTAGAGCAATGGTACTTTAAAATAACAGACTATGCAGAAAGACTTTTAAATGATATAGAAAGATTAAAGGGTTGGCCAGATAAGGTTAAAATAATGCAAGAGAATTGGATAGGTAAAAGTACTGGAGCATTAATTGATTTTAAGATAGAAGGAAGAGAAGATAAAATTACTGTATTTACAACAAGACCGGATACAGTTTTTGGAGTAACATATATTGTTCTTGCTCCAGAACATCCTTTAGTACAAGAAATTTCAAAGGGAACAGAATATGAGTTACAGGTTAAAGATTTTGTAAATAAAATGCAATTTGTAAATGAAGTTACAAGAACATCATCTGACTTGGAAAAAGAAGGTGTATTTACAGGAGCTTATGCTGTTAACCCTGCAAACGGTGAACGCATTCCAATTCTCACAGCAAATTATGTACTTTTAGATTATGGTACAGGTGCTGTTATGGCTGTACCAGCACATGATGAGAGAGATTTTGATTTCGCAAAGAAATATAATTTACCTATAAAAGTTGTAATAAATCCTGAAGGAGATGTTCTAAATCCCGATACAATGTCTAATGCGTTTACTGAAGATGGTATAATGTGTAATTCAAACCAATTTGATGGAATGAAGAATAGAGAAGCTTATAATAAAATAATTGATTATCTAAAGGAAAAAGGAGCTGGAGATTTTAAAGTAAATTATAGATTAAGAGATTGGTTAATATCAAGACAAAGATATTGGGGTGCCCCAATTCCTATAGTATATTGTGAAAAGTGTGGTGAAGTTCCAGTACCAGAAGAACAATTACCAGTATTATTGCCAGAAGATGTTGTATTCACTGGAAAAGGTGAATCTCCACTTACAACATCAGAGTCTTTTATGAATACAACATGTCCAAAATGCGGCGGTAAGGCAATAAGAGAAAAAGATACAATGGATACATTTGTTTGTTCATCTTGGTATTTCTTAAGATATACTGATGCGACAAATGAAAATAAAGCATTTGATTATGAAAAGGCTAAGTACTGGATGGATGTTGATCAATATGTTGGTGGAGTAGAACATGCAATTTTACATCTACTTTATTCAAGATTCTTTACAAAAGCACTATATGATTTTAAAATATCACCAGTAGACGAACCTTTTAAAAATCTTTTAACTCAAGGAATGGTTCTTAAAGATGGTGCAAAGATGTCAAAATCAAAAGGGAATATAGTAAGTCCTGAAGAAATTATAAAGCAATATGGAGCAGATACAGCAAGGTTATTTATTATGTTTGCAGCACCTCCAGAAAGAGATTTAGAGTGGAGCGACCAAGGTGTTGAAGGCTGTTTTAGATTTTTAAATAGAGTATGGAGATTAGTTGATGAATTAAAGGACAGATGCAAAACAACATCAACAATTGACCTTCAACAATTAACAAAAGAAGATAAAGAAATGAGAAGAATACTGCATTCAGTTGTTAAGAAGGTAACTGAAGACATAACAGAAAGATTTAATTTTAATACTGCTATAAGTGCAACTATGGAACTTGTTAATTCATTGTATCAATACAAGGAAAAAGAAAATGCAAAGGATGAAATATTAAAAGAGGCAGTAGAAAAGCTAATTTTAATATTAGCTCCTTTTGTACCACATATAACAGAAGAGCTTTGGGAAATGATAGGAAAAGAAGGAAGCGTACATGAACAAATGTGGCCAACATATGATATAGAAGCATTAAAACAAGATGAAATAGAAATAGTAGTTCAAATTAATGGAAAGTTAAGGGGAAAAATATCAGTTTCACCTGCAGCATCACAAGAAGAAGTACTATTAATAGCAAAGAGTGATGAAAAAATAAAGCAAAGCTTAGAAGGAAAACAAATTGTAAAAGAGATAGTTGTACCAGGAAAAATAGTAAATATAGTTGTAAAGTAATAAGTAAGCCATAGGATAATATCCTATGGCTTTTTATCATAATAACTTTATATAATTCTAAATAATGCAGTTTATACGTATATGATTTAGAATAATGAATTAAAATTTGCAAATTTCTTTTATAGGGTTTATAATTAAATTATATATTTAAAATAGGAGGTTGATAAAATGGAAAAAGTAGTAATAAGCACAAATAATGCTCCAGCTGCTATTGGACCTTATTCACAAGCAATAAGATATGGTAATTTAGTATTTACTTCTGGACAAATACCAATAAATCCTCATACAGGTGAACTTGTTACAAATGATGTTAAACTTGCAGCAAGACAATCTTTAGAGAATGTTAAGGCTATATTAGAAGCAGCGGGAACTTCAATGGATAATGTTATTAAAACAGTTATATTCCTTAAAGATATAAATGATTTTGCAGCAGTAAATGAAGTATATGGTGAATATTTTAAAGAAAAAATGCCAGCAAGATCAACAGTTCAAGTGGGAAAATTACCTAAGGATGCATTAGTTGAAATAGAAGCGATTGCGTACATAGAATAATAAAAGGGCCTAAAACTTTAGGCCCTTTTTTCTTTTATACTTTCTATAAAATCCACGAATAAGAAACACAGCAATTAATGGATATATGTATTTACTGTAGTTTTTTGAATTTATATTAATATTATTAAAGGAAAAATAGTCTTGCGTTGAGACTAAATCAACAGTATCTATAATTTTACCATCAAGTAATAACTCTACTTTGCCTACAACTTCATTTTTATGGACACTTTTTATATTTTGTTTTAAAATCACGTTTTGAGCTGGTATTTTTTTATCATTCTTATTTAGCATAAAATAAAAGTCTCTATTAGCTATAACAGGTATTAATGTTTTTCCTTCATTTAGTTTAATATATGTATATGGGATAGAACTATCTATTATTTTTTCCTTCGAGTAATTATTAAAGCCAAATTCAAATAACTTAATTACGTCATTATAGACATGAGATGGTGATTTCATTACTACTACTATCAAATTAACTCCATCTTTTGTTGCAGAACCTACAAAGGTATTTTTTGCTTTTATTGTATATCCAGTTTTTATACCAGTTGCGTATTTATAGTAATACTTTCCGCCATTCCATAGAAGTTTGTTGTGGTTATTAATGTATCTTGTTTCGGGTTGTTTATTTGTTGGTGGAATTATATATTGTCTTGTAGAAACTATTGTCCTGAAATCTTCATTTCTCATTGCATATTTTGCAATAAGAGCCATATCATATGCAGTTGTATAATGGTTATCATCGTAAAGTCCGTGTGGATTGGAAAAATAGGTATTTTTACATCCAATTTTATATAGGTATTGATTCATCAGTTTAGTGAATTCTTCAACACTTCCTGAAACATGTTCTGCTAAGGCTTCGGCTACATCATTTGCTGAAGCAAGCATTAATGCATATAGCAACTGTTCAACAGTGAATTCTTCGCCTTCGTGTATATAAATTTTACTTCCACCAACATAGGGGGGATTTTTACCTACTATAACTTTATCTTGAAGGTTGCATTTTTCAAGAACAATAATTGCAGTTAAAATCTTTGTTATACTGGCAGGTGCTAAAATTTGTTGCGAATTTTTTTCATAAAGTATTTGACCAGTGTCAGCATCTATTAAAATTGCTGATTCGGAGGTTAATTCGTTATTATCTAAAGCAATGGCTACTGTCTTAAATGAGGTAAAACATAAAAATATTGTTATTAAAATTATCAATATTCTCTTCACCTTGTGTCTCTCTCCTTTCCAGTAAGTAAAATTATATCAAAAAAATTTTCCATTCACAACAAAGTTTAAATAAAAAATAGCTGGTTAGAATTTAAATTGAGGTGATAGAAATGAATCTAACAAGAAATCAAAAAATAGGTATATATGTATTTGCATCTATACTCCTTGTTTTTGGTTTTATTAAATATTATTCAATTAAAAAAGAACCAAATGATATAGTTGTTATAAGAAATGAAGAAAGTAGTAAAAAAGAGATACAAGTTTATATATGTGGTGAAATAAAAAAGCCGGGTGTATATAAAATTAGTGACGACAAGCGTATAATAGATTTAGTTTACATGGCTGGTGGGTTTACTGAGAATGCAAATTTAGAGGCGATAAATTTAGCAACTAAGTTAAAGGATGAAGACTATATTAAAATTCCTTCAAAGAAAAAAAATAAAGAAGATAAAGGGGATGTAGATTTTAAAGAGTATTCAGATAAAATAAATATAAATACTGCTACATTAGAAGAACTGAAAAAACTTCCAAGAATTGGGGATGCACTTGCTAAAAGAATAATAGAATATAGAAATAAAAATGGTCCCTTCAAACGAATAGAAGATTTAAAAAATGTTAGTGGTATAGGTGATAAAATGTTTGAAAACATAAAGGATATGATTAGTATTTATTGATATGATGAGTTTAATATTATAAAATTATTTTGAAGGGAGGGAGAGTAATGACAGATATAAAGCTTACACAAATGGTTAAAGCAGCTGGATGAGCGGCAAAGATTGGACCTGAGATCTTGGCACAGGTTCTGTGTCATTTACCTAAAGTATTGGATAAAAATCTTATTGTTGGAATAGATACTTCTGATGATGCTGCAGTGTATAAAATAAACGATGAACTTGCTATTATACATACAGTAGATTTTTTTACTCCTGTAGTGGATGATCCATATCTTTTTGGACAAATAGCAGCTGCAAATTCATTGAGTGATATTTATGCTATGGGAGGAGAAGTACTATTGGCATTAAATATAGCTTGTTTCCCAGCCTGTAAAGATATTTCTATATTAGGTAGTATATTAAAGGGTGGTGCAGACAAAGTATTAGAAGCAAAGGGTATTATTGCTGGTGGTCATACAATAGATGATGATGAACCTAAATATGGATTATCAGTCATAGGGATTGTAAATCCAAAAAATATTTGGGTTAATTCAAATTCAAAACCGGGTGATCTGCTTATCTTAACAAAACCAATTGGCACAGGTATTTTAAATACAGCAATAAAGGGGCAACTAGCTAATGATAAACAGATAGAAGAAGCAGTTAAAACTATGTCAACTTTAAATATGTATGCAGCAAACATTGCTAAAAAATATAAAATTAATTCTTGTACAGATATTACCGGATTTGGACTTGCAGGGCATCTATATGAAATGGCAAAAGGTAGTAATGTGTCAATTCATATAGATTGGGATTCAATTAAACTATTAGATGGTGTAGAGGAATATGCAAAGATGGGTATAATTCCTGCAGGTTGCTACAGGAATAAAGATTATTTAAAAGATAAATTTATTAACTTGAAAAATAGTCCGTTAATAGAAGATATAGTATTTGATCCACAAACATCAGGAGGTCTTGTATTTTCATTAGAAAGTAATGAGGCATTATGTTTATTAAGTGAGTTAGAACAAAACAATGTAGAAGCATTTATAGTTGGGTATGTTACTGAATTTGACGGAACATATATTTATATTGAGTAGGAGGTTAAAATGAAGAATATATTATCTTTACTTCCTAAGGTAGATGTAATATTAAATGATAATAGAATTATTAACTTCTTGGATAAATATCCAAGAAGTTATGTTATTGATGTTATAAGAACTGTAATTGATAATTATAGAAAGAAAATTTTAAAAGGTTATATACAAGAAGTCAATTATGAAGAAATAGTAATGGATATATGCAACCAATTAGAGATTAATTATAGACCAAGTTTAAGAAGAGTTATAAATGCAACAGGAACAGTTATTCATACAAATTTAGGAAGGTCTCCAATCTCAAAGTATGCGTTAGAGAGAGTAATGGAGATAGGAGGAAGATATAACAATTTAGAATATAATTTAGAAGAAGGTAAGAGGGGTTCAAGATACAGCCATGTAGAAAAAATAATCTGTAAAATTACAGGTGCAGAGGCTGCAATGGTAGTTAATAATAATGCAGCTGCTGTAATGTTAGTATTATCAACAATTGCAAAAAATAAAGAAGTTATTGTTTCAAGAGGTCAGTTGGTGGAAATAGGCGGTTCCTTTAGAATTCCATTGGTTATGGAACAAAGTGGTGCCATACTTAAAGAGATTGGAACTACAAATAGAACACATTTATATGATTATGAAAATGCTATAAATGAAAATACGGCTGCTATACTTAAGGTTCATCAGAGCAATTATAAAATTCTTGGTTTTACTGAAGAAGTTAGTATAGAGGATCTTATAGAGCTAAAGAAAAAATATAATTTGCCTCTTATAGAAGATATTGGAAGTGGTGTTTTTATTGATTTGTCAAAGTATGGATTGACCTATGAACCAACGGTACAAAATAGCATAAAAAAAGGTGTAGATGTAGTTACGTTTAGTGGAGATAAGTTATTAGGTGGACCACAAGCTGGAATAATTATAGGGAAAAAAGATTTAATTCAGAGGATGAAGAAAAATCAGCTAACAAGAGCATTAAGAATAGATAAATTTACTTTGGCTGCTCTTGAAGCTACGCTAAACTTATACTTAGATGAAGAAAAGGTAATAAAGGAAGTTCCTATATTAAATATGTTAACACTTAATAGTGAAGAGCTTAAAAGGAGAGCAAATAAATTATTAAGAACATTAAAAAAGGTAATTAAAGATGATAGAGCAAAAATTGCTATAAAAGAAGATTATTCAACTGTTGGTGGAGGAGCTATGCCTCTTGAAACAATTCCTACATATGCAGTTTTTGTAGAACCTAAAAATAAAAAGGTTGAAATGGTTGAGCAGGAATTAAGAAAATGTGAAATCCCAGTAGTAGTTAGGGTGAGTAAAAACAATATCATTATGGATGTTAGAACTTTGTTTGAGGATGATTATATAGTTATACAAAAAAATTTAGATAGTATTTTATAGGGGGCAGTATTAATGCAGAACGTAATTATAGGAACAGCAGGGCACATAGACCATGGAAAAACAACACTTATAAAAGCACTAACAGGAAGAGATACAGATACATTGAGGGAAGAAAAAGAGAGAGGAATAACAATAAACTTAGGTTTTACTTATTTTGACTTGCCAAGCAACAGAAGGGCAGGTATAGTTGATGTTCCTGGTCATGAAAAGTTTATAAAAAATATGTTGGCAGGTGTAAGTGGAATTGATATTTTTCTACTTGTAATTGCTGCAGATGAAGGAATTATGCCACAAACAAGGGAACATCTAAATATTTTGAAG